>JAGLQT010000001.1 GCA_023136715.1 Gammaproteobacteria bacterium
TATAAGGCGGCATTAAATAAACCAGTTTGCCAAAGGGGCGTAGCCATACGCCTTCATCGACGAACTGTTGCGGCAGGGTTTTCATATCGACTGGCTGTTTCATTTCGACCACGCCGATGGCGCCGAGTACACGTACTTCTTTGACGCTATCCAGTGAGGCACATGCCTGTAGTTCTTCTTTGAGCTGTTGTTCAATGCGAGCCACGTTTTCCTGCCATGGTGAGTCGAGCAGTAATTCGATACTGGCGAGGGCAACGCTGCACGCTAACGGATTCGCCATGAAGGTGGGGCCGTGCATGAACAGACCGGGGTCGCCGTTACTGATGGTCTGGCTGACTTCGCTGGTGGTGAGTGTGGCTGCCAGTGTCATGTAACCACCGGTCAGTGATTTGCCCAGACAAAGAATATCGGGTATGACTTCGCTGTGCTCCAGGGCAAATAATTTACCGGTGCGGCCAAAGCCAGTGGCTATTTCGTCAAAGATGAGCAGCACGTCGTATTCATCACAAAGTTCACGTAGGCGATTGAGGTAATCGGCAGAATAAAAATGCATACCACCGGCGCCCTGTACCACAGGTTCAAGAATAACTGCGGCGATGTTTTCCTGATATTCATCCAGCGCTTCTTTCATTGCCTGCATGTCATCATCGGTGCAGGCCTCACCAAAGGCACGTGTAGGTGTTTCGACGAAAAACTGTTGGGCAATGCTGTCGGCAAAAAGCTGGTGCATACCGGTGACCGGGTCGCTGACTGACATCGCACCAAAAGTATCACCGTGATAACCGCCGCGAACAGTTAGAAATTTCTGTTTATTGTTGTGACCTTTGGTTCGCCAGTATTGGGTCGCCATTTTCATCGCGACTTCCACCGACACCGAACCCGAGTCCGAGAAGAAAACACTTTGTAGCGACGCTGGCGTTACCGCCACCAGTTTGTTAGCCAGCTCTACGGCGGGTTGATGCGTCAGTCCACCGAACATGATGTGCGCCATGGAATCCAGCTGCTCGGTAATCGCCTTGTTTAAGACGGGATGATTGTAGCCATGAATCGCACACCACCAGGAGGCCATGCCGTCGATCAGTTCTCGTCCATCAGATAATTTTAAACGCACGCCATTTGCCGATGTCACCGGAAAAACGGGCAGGCCGGAATCAATCGCGCTGTAGGGGTGCCAGACGTGTTTTTTATCATCTTCCAGCCAGTCGGGGTTTTTGTTAGAGCTCATAGCGTGAATTATATAGGCAAGCTTTTATGAGAAGGGGTGTTATGGGAAAAAAGAAATATAGGCGAATAATAAGTACGAATAGTTAAACACCGTGAAGCAAATCACGCTTTTTTTGAGTAAATTATGTACAATGTCGTTTGATAGAAATAATAAGATCGCCACACGATGGAAGTGTTTACTATGTCATTGAAAAAACTGATATTTACCTTTGTTTTTCTTTTAATTGCCGTTGAGGCTAGTGCCAAGGACAGCGCGCAGGACCTTAAACCCCTGTTACAAATTGATAGTCAGGGGCACCAGGGCATGATCAAGGAAGTCATATTTACCAAAGATGGTAAGCAGCTGGTTACAGTTTCGGATGACAAAACCGTGCGAGTTTGGGATGTGGCCACGGGCGACCTGCTGCGAACCATTCGTGGACAGATTTCAAGAAGTCATGGCGGCAAAATCTTCACCGCTGCCCTGTCGCCAGATAACCGCTGGCTGGCGCTAGGTGGCTGGCTGGATAAAGTCGAAGGTTATGATCTGGATCGACTGGCGCAAATTCGCATTATTGATTTTAAGACCGGTGAGTTTGTGCGTAGCTTACGGGGGCATGAAAGCGTTATGGATGGGCTTGCTTTTGGTCCCGACAGTCGTACCCTGATTTCGGGCAATACCGATGAGACCGCCATCATCTGGGACGTGAAGACCGGTGAGATTTTGCATCACCTCAAAGGCCATACCGATACCATTTACGCCGTCGATATTAGTCCTGACGGCTGGCGTGCCGCCACCGGTGCCGATGATGACACTATTCGTCTCTGGAACCTAAGATCGGGAACATTAATCGCTGTCCTGGAAGGACATGAGGGTGATATCCCCGATGTCGCATTCACCCCTGATGGTAAATATTTGCTCACCGGCAGTTATGACATGAGCATCCGTCTCTGGGATGCGGAAGATGGCAGCTTTATTAAAGTGCTGGCGACGCAGGATCACCGCGTTGAGAGCCTTTCAATTAGCAGCGATAGCTCAATGGTGTTGACCGGACACGGTGATGGTGCCGATGGTCAGATTAATCGCGTTTTTGCCATCCCTTCGGGTAAATCGATTACCAGTTTTTATGAACACGATGGCGTGGTTGTTGGTGCCGACTGGGCACCCAGGGGGAATCTGGTCGCCACTGCTGGCGGTGATAAAAAAACCATCTACCTCTGGGATGCAACCACAGGTAAAGTTAAGAAAAAGATTGAAGGCGCAGGCAGCTCGGTCTGGCACGTGGGTTTTTCCGGCGACAAAGTTGGCTTTGGCCAAACCTGGACATCGGACACGATATTAGGCCAGGGCAAGCTCACGCATCAGTTTGATCTCAACAAACGTAGCATGAAAGCGATTAAGTCTGATGCTAACTGGCGCAAGGCTTCACTAAAAGCGGGCTCGATTTCGATCAACACCAAACAAGGTAATATCGACCCGACCATGTACATTATGGAGGACGGCGAAACTGTTCATACCATCGTTCGCGATCCTAGCGATGGTGATGACCACCGCAGTATTACGCTCAACCCTTCAGGCACGCTGGCTTTCAGTGGTGCCAGCTTCGGTGTGCTGAGTGCTTACAGCACCAGTACGGGTGAAAAGATGCACGAATACGTTGGCCACACCGGTGATGTCTGGGGCGTCGCCACTTCTGAAGATGGTCGATTCCTGGCTTCTGGTGCAAACGACCAGACCCTGCGCCTGTGGGACGTAGAAACAGCTGAAAACCTGCTGACCATCTTCCACGGTAGTGATGGTGAATGGGTTGCCTCGACACCAGAAGGTTTTTTTGATGCCTCACCGGGCGGTGCTAAATACATTGGTTATCACCTCAATCGTGGCTGGGATAAAAAAGCCGATTACGTTTCGGTGGAGCAGCTCTATGGTGTTTTCTACCGTCCTGATTTACTTCAGCGAAAACTGGCCGGCGAGGATTTAAGTGCATTTGCCGAATCTATTGATGTCAATAAAATACTGGCAGGTGGTATGCCGCCAACAGTGGATATTACCTTTCCTGATACAAATATGAGATCAAAAAAACGTGATGTCACCATTCGTTACCAGCTCTGTGACCGGGGCGGTGGTATCGGTGGTACACAGCTGCGTCTCAATGGTATTGTTATCGGTGCTAGTGGTAAAGATCGCGGCCTTAAACGCAAAAAGAATGGTAAGAGCAGTGGCCGATGTCTGGAGCAAAAGCGCCTGATTTCACTCCAGCCAGGTAAGAATGATATAAGCCTGAGTGCATTTAATGCCGAGGGTGAGATTGAATCACAACCCACTCATATCAACCTGACATACAAGGGTACCGCCAAACGCCCCGACTTACACGTGCTTGCGCTCGCAGTTGATAACTACCGAGATGGTGATTTGAGACTGAAATATTCTAAAAAAGATGCCGATGCGCTAGTGGGTAAATTAAAACAGGGTGGTAAAAA
>JAGLQT010000010.1 GCA_023136715.1 Gammaproteobacteria bacterium
CTTCTGCAGTAAAACGACAATAACGCTTACGTCTAAAATATGATGACATGATAATTCTCCTCGTTTACTCAGCAGCTTTTTCTGCGCTTTCTTCAGCAACAGGCTCAGCAGGTTTTTTAGGGGCAGCTTCAGCAGCAGGTTTTTCGGTAGCTTCAGGTCTTGGTGCGCGCTTAGGTGCAGCATCTTCATCAGCTTTAGCCTTGGCTAATGGAGACATTTCTGTCATCGCTTCATCACATTTCATGATCATGCTGCGAATTACAGCATCGTTAAAACGGAAAGCAGTCTCAATTTCTTCACGTGTTGCTTCATCACACTCAACATTCATTAGAGCGTAATGCGCTTTGTAGATTTTGTTGATTGGATAAGCCAGCTGACGACGGCCCCAATCTTCAATACGGTGGATATTGCCGCCATTAGTCTCGACCATAGCTTTATAACGATCGATCATGGCTGTAACTTGTTCGCTCTGGTCAGGATGAACCAGAAACACTATTTCGTAGTGTCGCATAATATTCCTCTTGGTTTGTAGCCCCCCATTAATATGGTGGAGCAAGGGATGGTCTTGTGTTAGGGCGCGTATTCTAATGCCAGCCACCGCCAGATGCAAGTGATTGATTTCTGGTTAATCTAACCCTATACGCAGGCACTATAAACCAGATCACTTACCCACTATCACGACGCTACTATACAATCCCAGGTCCATTGACCTGTATCAACGCTTGATTATCCACAAAAAAATTAGAATACGTTAACTTGAAACATGGGAATTTCGACCCTTTCCCAAATTAAAAACAATATTTATTATGATGACAACTCGAGATATTTTTTCGACAGTACTACTTTCTTTGTCTCTAACCTTACCCGCTTACAGCTTTGCTGAAATCGACACTCTCTCATCTGCAATCAATAAAGCAGGTCGTCAACGCATGCTGACTCAACGCATTGTCGCCACCTACAGCCAGGTTGGCCTGGAAATAACCACCAAAAAAAGCAAACAACAATTAAAGGCAGCCATTAACCTGTTTGAAGAGCAACTCGGTGAGCTTAAAGAATATCGGCCATCTGGAGAAATCCACAAACAACTTCAACGTGTCACCGAGCTATGGCAACCATTACAAAAAATAGCCAGGGAACCTGTTGAGAAATCTAAAGCAAAAGAACTGAGAATACTTGCAGAAGATGCGCTTACCGCCTCTCAACGTGTTGTCATTATGTTTCAGGACGAATCAGGCACGAAAAAGGGCGAGTTAGTGAATATTTCCGGCCGACAGCGCATGCTTTCACAACGGCTGTCTAATTTATATATGTTACAAAGCTGGGGATTTAACAGCTCAGAATACACCGATGATTATTCCAGGGCACTGAATGAATTCAAGGGCGCCTTAACTGAGCTAAGCACATCAACTTTAAGCACCGAAGAAATAAACCAGAAACTAAATAAAGCTAGAAGGGAGTTCAGAATGTTTGAGCGCAGCTCACATCATAAAAACGGCGAATTCATCCCCTTAATGATCAAAATGTCTGCCGATAAATTATTAAACTTAATGAATGATGTCACCCATTTATACGAGCAACTAGAGAACAAAGACGGGAACGAGTTACGAAACCCATAAGATCAACAAAAAACTTATCCTCGACGCCAGATAGTCTTACCATCCTTATCTTCCAGCTCAATATCCATTGCATTCAACTCATCACGAATTCGATCAGCTTCCGCCCAATCTTTATTCGCCCTGGCATCCAGTCGTTGTTGAATTAAAGACTCGATCTTTTCAACATCCAGATCATCAGCTGTACCACCATGCAAATAAGTTTCCGGATCGGACTCAAGCAATCCTAATACATTCGCCAGCTTTTTCAGCACACCCGCTTTTTGCACAGCTTTCTCAGGATTCTCTTCACGCAAACGATTCACCTGCCCCGCCAGATCAAACAAAACAGCAATCGCTTCAGAGGTATTAAAATCGTCATCCATAGCTTTGTTAAATTCAACTTCAGCCTCATCTTCGATTAATGAAACTGATGGCACATCTAAGCCACGCAAGGCGTTATACAAGCGCGTAAGCGATGAACGCGCCGTATCAAGTAATTGATCAGAATAATTTAATGGGCTGCGATAATGACTGGCTAAAACAAAATAGCGAATTTCTTCACCCTGATAGAGCTTTAGAATTTCGCGAACAGTAAAAAAATTACCCAGTGACTTGGACATTTTTTCATCGTTGATACGCACAAAACCATTATGCATCCACAGATTCACAAATTTCTCGCCAGTAGCACCTTCTGATTGTGCAATTTCATTTTCATGATGTGGGAACTGTAGATCCTGCCCACCACCATGGATATCAAAATGATTTCCCAGGCAACAGGTAGACATAGCTGAACATTCAATATGCCAACCCGGACGACCTTTACCCCAGGGTGAATCCCATGATGGTTCTTCAGGCTTGGCAGCCTTCCACAAAACAAAATCCAGCGGATCATCTTTGTGCGGATCAACCGCAACACGCTCACCTGCACGCAAGTCTTCCAGTTGTTTACCTGACAGCTGGCCGTAGTTTTCGAATGAACTAACATCGTAATAAACGTCACCATTATCCGCTGCATAAGCGTGCCCTTTATCGATCAGGGTTTCAATCATGCGGATAATGTCATCCATAGACGCCGTTGCTTTGGGTTCATCATTGGGCGGCAACACGCCTAATTCAGCCGCATCTTCGTGCATAGCCTGAATAAAACGTGTTGTAAGCACACTAAAGTCTTCACCGTTCTCATTGGCACGGGCAATGATCTTGTCATCAATATCGGTGATATTGCGAATATAATTCACCTCATAACCACTGTTACGCATATAGCGAGTTACTGCATCAAATACCACCAGCACACGTGCATGACCCAGATGACAGAGGTCGTAAACCGTCATACCACAGACATACATTTTCACCTTACCCGCTTCGATGGGGGTAAAAAGCTCTTTTTTTCGGGTGAGACTGTTGTATATATGCAGCATGGTGACTCAATATTGTAAAAACAAGGCGGAGTATATTAACGGATTAGAAGGCTCATCGCTAACCCATGTAACTAAGAAACTCATCTTGCTCAGCACCAGGGAATCATACAATCTTCTAAGGAGATGCCTACTGCCATAAGATATGAACCAGCCAGGTATCTAAAGAGCATTGCCACAACTTTTTTTGTACACGGAGCAATTATTAAATCACACTGTTAAATTCATTGCGCAATACAAACTGATTCCTGCCAGCCCCTTTTGCCTGATACAAGGATTTATCGGCTTCTGCAACTATGAATACGGGGTCATCATGTATCGATGGCACCACTGCATAGCCACCAATACTGACAGTAATTTTATCATCAACCGATGAACTGGAATGCGGGATATTCAACCTGGCTATTTCACTCATGATTTTCTCTGCTATCACACGCTCACCGCTTTTAGTTGTATCCGGCAAAATAATAGCAAATTCTTCACCACCATAACGAGCCACCAAATCAGTAGGACGATAGACTGACCTCTTTAGCGCCGTAGCCACTTTCTTAATGCAATCGTCACCCGCAAGATGCCCATAGGTATCATTAAATTGTTTGAAGTAATCAATATCAATCATTAATATTGACAATGGCTTCCCTGATCGACAACCAAGTAAATACTCATTCTTTAACACTTCATCAAATTTACGTCGATTAGCTATTTTAGTCAGCGCATCAATAACCGAAAGACGTGTTAGTACCTCCTCTCTGGAGCGAATTTCTTTTGTCATCTTGTTGAATTCACCAGACAAAATGGCGATTTCTGCCAGTCCTTTTACCTGTAAATCACGGGAAATATCACCATCAGTAATATTCCTGATTTCGTTTAACATCAAATTCACCGGTTTAAACAGGAGCAGCTGAAATAACCAGATAGCTATAAGCAACACTATCAACACCAAACCAATAAACACGGAAATAGTATTAAAGACCGTTTCCTTCACACCTTCGCTCAATTTGGCAATATCCTCATAACTGGTAAGAAGAAATGCAGATGCGCCAAGATCTGTTTTTAGCTCATATTCTATCGGTAGTAATTTTTCTGTAGATTTTTTTGGCTCATAATAAAATCTCTTGGGGTCGATACCACTACGGATACTAATCGGAGAATTCATTTTTTCAGATAACCTAACCAGATTATTAACAGGGTTGACCACAACCTCAAGATAACCTGAAATAAAAATCCCACCTATTGGTACAAGAACAGAATAATAAGATTTATCAGCATGTTGCCAAAGACCAGAAATAGCTTTGGAACGAGCCACGCCTTTTCTGCCATATCCCTGCTGATAAAGAATTTTTGGCATTTGCGGTGATAGACCTTGAATTCCTTGATGACTCTCTGCAATAAAATTAAGTTTTAAATCATAGGCTCTAACTTTGACCAGATCGATAATATACGCTCCAACAAATCCGGTAATCAAAGGATCATCCAGTGCTTTAACAAGCTCTCCCTTAGTCTCACCTTTAACGGCCTTTACAAATTCCTTTGGAATTTCACCTTCAATTGACAGAGCGGTCGCAATATCATAAGCCTGATCATGCAGTTGCTGCATAATCTCCTTTGTCGCCACCTGAATCACGCGGTTAAGACTATATAATTGCGATTCTCGTGCAGCTTTAAAGAAATACTCGCCAGAAACAAATGACAACAAAACAGAAAAACCAGCAATTACTATTAAAATAGTTATCGTCAGGCTTTTTATTGAAAGACGTTGAATTTCCACTTTTATCTAACTAGCGACTAATTGGCATGCCTTTATCAACCCATTCATTCCAGCCACCTCGGAACCAGTAGATGAGTTTGTAATCCCATTCCAGTGCTTTTGCAGCAGCCCTTGAACTACGCAGACATCGCTCACCATTACAATAAAATAAAATCGGCGTAGACTTATCAGGTGCATGCTTGCTTAATTTCTCAAGAGTCATTTCAGTATCAAGCAGACTAACTGAACCCTGAATATGACCTTTTGAATATTCAACTTCCTTACGCGCATCAACAACAAGCAAGCTTGGGGTATTAACTATTAGCTCTGCCGCCGCTTCAGCATCAACCCGGATTGTTCCCTGAAGTTTTTCAGGTGCAAATGGTTTTTCTGCCCGAGCAATCCCGCTCACCACTAACAACAAAAAAACAATAAAACTTATTAAATAATTTTTTTTCATAATAAATACCCTCTTTAATCAAGCATTAGTTAATGCCATTATCTTACATATTCAGTAACCACTGATTAACTATATAATAAGCGTTTCAATGGGGACTGGTTCACCGAGATGGAAACCTTGCACATAATCAATACCTAGTTTTTGTACATAATCAAGTACAGCCTGATCATGTACATACTCAGCAACAGTGGCTATTTTCAATTGCTGTGAAAAATCCAGTATCGTAGATGTAATGATTTGTGAGTTAGCATCCTGATCAATTTCTTTAATCAGTGAACCATCAATTTTAATGTAATCTACATTAAGCTTCATCAAATAAGCAAAATTTGAATAGCCAGAACCAAAATCATCAATTGCAATTTTACACCCCCTAATCTTCATATCAGCAACAAAATCGGAAACCTCATTAAAATTTTCGATACCTTCAGTTTCAACAATTTCAAGCACAAAACGACGTGCAAGTCCGGATTCGTCCAGCTTATGTTTTAGAAATTCAACAGTGGGCACATGCAAAAGGTCTTCGAGGGAAAAATTTATAGAAAAATCCACATCAGGTACTTTTGAAAAGACATCAAAGGCAATAGTAATTACCTGCTTAGTGACCTGATGATACAGCTTTGATTTCTTTGCAACATCAAGAAACAAACAAGGTGGAATAACTTTTTCATCACCTTCATCAATCATGCGAACAAGACACTCATACTTTTCTATTTTTAACGTTTCCGCATTAAAAATAGGCTGAGAAAATAAGACTATACGATTTTCATTAAGCGCTAAATTAAGTTTTTTTGTCCACATTTGATTATTTTCAAAACGCTGCACAAGATTTTCAGCCTCCTCATAAATAATCGTCAGATGCCTGGTTTCCTGCGCATGCTGCAAGGCTAAGCCAGCATAGCTATAATAGTGCTCAGGGTTACTGGTCAAACCTGCTGATGCGCCAATATGAATGCTACTGTCATCAAGATGCATGGTGTAATCATTTATTTTTTTCAGCAAGGCTCTACATATTCCATGAAAAAGATCCATATCAAAGGCCTGGTTACCTAACACCGCATAATTGCTCCCAGTCAGCTTGTAGACACTTATATTCTCTATGGCGGTAATACTCAGAAATATTTCAGCCACCTCTTTCAAAATCTTATTGCCAGATTCCCACCCATAATAGTCCTTAATAATATTGTAATTATCGAGTGAGATGATAGCGAATTTAGGATGATCAATATGCTGTATATCTTCTTCTAACTTCACTCTATTATGCAGACCAGTAGTAGGGTCTGTTGTCTGACGAGTAATCTTCTCCTGCTGCTCAATAACCTGAGTAATATCCTGCTGAATACTGATGAGTTCGATAATATCATCATGTTCATCAAGAATAGGAACCACGGTAGCCCTGACATAATATGTGCCACCGTTTTTACGGCCATTTTGTAAATTTCCTTTCCATATTTTCTTAGCCCGTACTGTCTCAAGCACTTCCTGACATTGACTCTCATTTACCTCTGAATGACAAATCACAAAAACTGAAACGCCTAACGATTCTTCCAGACTGTAACCGCTTAACCTGGAAAACTCTTCATTGACATAGGTAATAGTCCCTTCCAAATCCATTCTAACTACGATCGCACTTTCATCAACGGAATGTTTATAACGCTCCAATAGAACAGTGTATTCACGTATATTAGCCACCATACTTTCAAAAGACGTGGTAATTGCTTCCACCTCTGGTTCGGCGCGGATCAATGAAAAGTCTATTGCCGAACCTGGTTCATAATTTTTTACCCTTTGTGCAATCTGCTCAAACGGGCTAAATAAATACCGCGTAAGCAAAACAAACATTACAAAAACTAACGCCAACCCGCCAAGATAATACAATATTTCATTATGTATATTCTGCATCGCATTATTTAAAGCTTCTTTTGTATAAGCGATTTTAATGCTACCTACTTTCTCTGCTTTTACAGGATTGGTAATCGGGTAGGTAATAAAGATGTAGCCTGCATCACGAGAACCCTGATCATCAAGACCTGACAAACTCCAAATAAGTTGGTTTTCAATTTCAATACTTAAGCCTGCAACCTGATCATGCTCTGCCGTTTTTTCTGCCAGCTGCCTAATATCATCTTTGAGACCAAGAAAATGATTCATTGCTATCAATGGCTCAATCGTCTTAGCAATCAAGCTTGCCTTTTCACTTTCCACCTTCAGCATCTGCTGTTCAAATAAATGATAAAAAACAATATAAAAAAAAGTCAATGTAACTATTGACACAAGAATAAATGAAAGAGAAATTTTCAGTGATAAGGAAATTGTTTTCATTCTATTATTTTTGTTATCTTATAAAACACAGGCATAAACCTTATACCGTATAACTGCATAGCCGACTTATTAAGATAGACATACGTCTTTTCTTTAACATGCAGACTAATTAGCACATCATATATAAACTCTGAATAGCTATAACTAAATACAATTCGTTCATGACTAGATGCATAAGATACAATTTTTCCAACTGATAACTCGGATCCATTTAAAACAATATAGGCAGAAGCTAACGATTCCTGCTCAAATTCATCAAAGGTAGACACATTAACTATCAGCTTTTTATTTCCCAGACTGCTACTGTATTTATCTTCTACGAACTGCTTCAACTTGTTTGCCGCATGCGAATCATGGATTGTAGAGACAATAGTTATTATCACCTCATTTCCAGGTGTTTTCTTTTCCAGATCCTGGTCTAATAAAATAATTTTAGGAAAAATAGTAGCCTGAGCTCTCAGCAGCAGCGGATCATACCTATCTGCTAACACCTGACAAGCCATCATCATTAGCACAAATAAAAGCCCTATTTGCGTATACGTCCTTGCCATTATTAAAACCCTTTCCTAAGACTAAACAAAACCGATCTTGCTTCTCGCTCGAAATCATCAGGATAGGTATTTTCAGGAGAAGGCAGATAATAGGTCTTATCAAATAGGTTCTTTATGCTTAAATTTACATCTATATCTGCAGGTTGATACTGATAATTAACAGATAGATCAAATAGTGCATAACTATCTACATTATCTCTCAGATCCGTCTCGATTCGATCCTTTTCATCAACAAATTTTGCAATAGCCGATATAGTAAGCGCGTCATTAATATTATGGAGGTAATATGCTTTGAACATGTCCTCAGAACTATTGGCCAGCTTATCGTCTACATTCCCCCCCTCCACATAGGAATAATTAAAATAAAACTGATCATTGTTTTGGAATACATTCTTATACTCTATTTCAATTCCATATAAATCGTTATCACCACTATTCTGAAAAGTCCGTGTTATATTTTGCGCGTGTATCTGGTCTTTATTACTCAAATAGTACGCATTAATTTTTACATGACTTTCTATATCTATTTTTCGTATATAACCAGCCTCGTAAGCATCTACAAGCTCTGGATTAATATCTAACGTAGAGCTAAAAAAGGTTTGTCGATTCAAATACTGTTCTCGCCAGGATGGTTCCCTATACGAATGGCTATACATAAACTTATAAATATTTTCATTATCGTAGCGATGAACCAGGGCAATTCGAGGAGAAAACTGGCTTTCAACATCACTATAATGATCATACTTCACCCCAAGCTGTATTGATGTCTGTTCGGTAAGATCAATCAAATCATCGGCATACAGGGAATACATATTACGAGGTGTGTCTTTAATAATCTCAAACGTATCAAATGTTTGCATATCATCAATAGATGTTCGCCCTTCTCTCTTTGCCATATCACTCTGGTAAGCATGAACACCTAGATTAATATGATGCGAATCAATTGCGTCAACCTGTAATTCAATCCGCTCATGGAAGGTTTCTTCATGAATATCAGCCAGGAAATATCGTCCATCAGCTAACACCGTTGGCGGCGGAGGCCCTATGGATCCCCCATCAGGTATTACTTTATTCTGGAGATGCCTGATTAGCTCTGTATAACCAAACGACAGATCAATTATTATGTCTTTTGAAATATCAACAGAATAACCAAACTCAATATAATTATTCTTAATATCTACATAATCAGATTCATCTTCACTCAAACTAAAGGACTGCCCATAACTGGCACCACTTTCCCTGTCAGAGAGACGACTCTTAACAGTAAAATTATTATATTCAGCATTAACCCCTAAACTATAATTATCCAGCCACTGTTGTGAGTCGCCACTATTTCCATATCGATCAAGCGTTACCGGCAACTTCTGATCATGGCTTTTATAAAAAAGATCACTACTAATGGAAAACTCTTCTTGCTCATGTGAAACAACAAAACCTCCGGTTTTGTACTGATGCGAACCAAGCTCTGCAAATACTTCATTTTCAACAGACATTCCATCATCTCTATTCGCCTTGGTGATGACATGAATAGAACCCGCATAACCATTCACATAACTCAATAAAGAGCCTGGGCCACGTACGACTTCTATCCTTTGAATTATTTCTATTGGCATGTCCAGGAACTGACTATAAGTGCCCGTCATTTTGTCGTTAACGACGACACCATCAATGATGAGTTTTGACTGCCCCATCGCGAACGGATTGGAACCTCTGAATATGGGTGTAGTTGTACCCACGGTGCCTATCGACAGGTCAACACCTGGCACCAGACTCAGCGCTTCACGCAAGGTACTGATACCAAGCTGGCTCAACTCATCTGAATTCCATGCGGAGATGATATACGGCATATAGTCAACATTTTGCTTTGTCCTGGTAGCAATTCTGGAATATTCCTGCATATCCTCCTGCAATGACTGAAGCATCTCTGGGCTATCCATATCCTCTGCATGAGATGATATTGAGAACAGTAATATTGATAAAATCACAACGAATTTCTTATCCATCAAAACTCCGTATTTTTTTATTATTTATCGGCTGTTTTTTAATTAATAACACAGCCAACATGTCAAAGCCCTACTGATAATATAGGCTTTGTTGCACTTATTAAACACAAACCGATAAAAAATAGTCAACTTAATTAAATTTTCTAATTAAATGATATTTATTCGCAATAACTTACTTATTAATCTTGAAAGTAGACGATCGACCAGAAAATCATTTCTACATTACTTTGTTTTATTCAACGTATAATTCAAATTTTATTAATGGTTTTTCTATGACTATCGGAATAATTAAACATGGTAAAAGTACTATTTGTTTGCATGGGCAATATTTGCCGATCACCCAGCGCTGAAGGCGTTTTCAGAGATAAGGTCAGTATTGCCGGACTCAGTGACAGAATATATATCGATTCAGCAGGCACACACGCCTATCATGTAGGCAACCCGCCCGACCCCCGCTCTCAGGAAGCAGCCATCAAACGTAATTTTGATTTAAGTGCCCAGCGTGCGCGCAAGGTGGAAGTGAGTGATTTTGACGAATTTGATTATGTCATCGCTATGGATATGAGCAATGAAGATGACCTAAAAGCAATTTGCCCTTCTGAATTAGAGAACAGAATCCACCTGTTCCTGAAGTTCTCAGACAATACTAGCAATAAAGAAGTCCCTGACCCCTATTACGGTAGCGGCAACGGTTTTGAAATTGTACTGGACTTGATCGAAGATGCTGCAGACGGGCTCATTGCCCATCTGCAGAAACATCATTCTCTTTAGACTTACTCGCCTGAGGGCGCTTTTTCAGTGTTTTCCTTAGCGGGTGCTGGTGCAGGTGCTACCGGTACTGCCTTAGGTGCAGGAGCCACAGCAGATGAAGATGCTACCGGTGCTGGCTTAGGCGCAGAAGCCGCAGCAGGTGCAGATGCTACCGGTGCTACAGCTGCTTTCGCTGATGGCGAAATATTCCCGCTAATTTCGCGCTTAGGTTTATCCACTACATTGCCTGGCTCAGATGAAGATTTAGGCGACGACTGCGGTACAGAAGCTGGCTTTGTTTCAGGCTTGCTCTGTACTGGTTTAGTCTGTTCCTGCTTAGCCTGTGCTGGCTGACTTTGAGTCGGAGCCTGCTGTGTTGGCGCACTTTTCGCTGAAGCGCCCTGATTAGATTCGCTCTGATTCTGTGAACCCTGGTTTTGCTGATTCTGGCCTTCCTGTGCAGCAGGTTTATTTCGAGTATCACGACGACGACCACCACCACGACGACCACGACGGCTTGACTGCCCCTGATCTTTTGCTGCATCAGCTGGCTTATCACCTTCTTTTGGAGCCGGCTTCTTATCGCCTTTTGCTGTTTTCTGTTTACTACCTTCTTGCTTATTCTGCGCAGGACGGCGATTTCGATTACCACGCTGGCTTCGACCTCGCCCGCCTCGATTACCGCGATTTCCACCTTGCGAAGAACGCTGTTTCGGCTTTTTCGTTTCAGGTAACTCCTCTTCCTCATCACCTTTAAACAGTGAAACAATAGAGGCAATAAACCCTTTCGAATTAGAACTCTCTTTTTTCTCACTCTTAGTCACAGCCGGTGGCTTAGGTTTTGACGGCGTAATTGATGCCACCGCAGGTTTTTCAGGCTGAATCAATTTTTCTTTATGTTGATCAGGGCGATAGCTTTGGTCAATCACCTCAGCTTGCTGATAGCTTGCCTTGTCGCTGCTTTCGGGCATATCAGCCTTACGAACACGCTCAACACGATATTGAGGTGTTTCCAGTGCTGTGCTGGCGATAACCAAAATATGTACACCCGTTTGAGCTTCAACATCAGCAATAGCCTTGCGCTTTTCATTCAGCATAAATGTGGCGACATCAACCGGTACGTGTATTTCAACACGACCCGTGCTTTCTTTGAGCGCTTCTTCTTCAGCTATACGCACCAATGACAGAGCCAGCGACTCCACTGTGCGGATAGTGCCATTACCGGTACAGCGAGGACATACAATCTGTGTCGCCTCGCCCAATGAAGGCTTCAGGCGTTGACGAGACATCTCCATCAAACCAAAGCGTGAGATTCGACCAATCTGTACACGGGCACGGTCAATCGCCACGGCATCGCGTAAACGATTTTCAACATTACGCTGATTTTTGTTTGACATCATATCGATGAAATCGATGACTACCAAACCACCCAGGTCACGTAAACGCAATTGGCGCGCCACTTCATCAGCGGCCTCAAGGTTGGTGTTAGTCGCGGTCTCTTCGATGTCGCTACCCTTGGTGGCACGCGCCGAGTTAATATCAATAGAAATCAATGCCTCGGTGTGATCGACAACAATCGAACCACCCGATGGCAGTTGAACTTCACGGCGATAAGCCGATTCGATCTGATTTTCAATCTGGAAACGATTGAACATTGGCACCGTGTCTTCATAGAGTTTGATCTTGCTGATGCGATTAGGCATCACCTGCTCGATGAACTGTTTGGCAGTTTCAAACACTTCAGGTGAATCAATCAGTACTTCGGTGATGTCATTTCTGAAATAATCACGCAAAGCGCGGATAATGACGTTGCTTTCCTGATAAATCAGGAAGGGTGAAGGACGATCTTTCGCCGCACTCTCGAATGCTTCCCAAAGTTGCAACAGATAGTCCAGATCCCATTGCAGCTCTTCAACGGAACGACCAATACCACCGGTGCGTACGATCATACCCATACCATCGGGTATATTGAGCTGACTCATGGCTTCACGAATAGTATTGCGATCTTCGCCTTCGATACGACGTGAAACACCGCCAGCACGAGGATTATTAGGCATCAGCACTAAGAAACGTCCAGCAAGACTGATAAACGTGGTTAAGGCTGCACCTTTATTGCCACGCTCTTCTTTTTCAATTTGAACAACGACTTCGGTGCCTTCAGCAATGGCGGTACGAATATCCGGGCGACCACTGGCCTTCAGCCCTTCTTCAGTGAAGTAACTACGTGATATTTCTTTAAAAGACAGGAAACCGTGCCGTTCTGCGCCGTAATCGACGAAACAGGCTTCTAAACTGGGCTCTACGCGGGTAATTTTACCTTTATAGACGTTGGCTTTCTTTTGTTCCTG
>JAGLQT010000100.1 GCA_023136715.1 Gammaproteobacteria bacterium
TGGATCCCAGGCAGGGGCATCGGGTCATTGAGATTGGTTGTGTCGAGTTAGTAGGACGAAAATTAACCGGCAATAACTACCATCAATACTTACAGCCTGATCGTGAGAGTGACGAGGCCGCGCTGGAAGTGCACGGTATTACCACCGAATTTTTGCAGGATAAGCCTCGCTTTGCCGATGCTGTCGATGGTTTTCTGGAGTATATCCGGGGAGCTGAACTAATTATTCACAACGCGCCTTTTGACGTGGGCTTTCTTGACCATGAGCTTCTCATGGCGGGTAAACAGTATGGCAATATTGCGACTTACTGCAATGTGATCGATACCCTGGTGATGGCACGCAAGATGCGCCCGGGGCAGAAAAATAACCTGGATGCCCTGTGTAAGCATTACGATGTGAATAACACGCATCGTGAATTACACGGCGCTTTGCTGGATTCCGAGATACTTGCCGAAGTCTACCTGATGATGACCGGTGGGCAGGTTGGTCTGTTGCTCGATAGTGAGCAGGAAGAATCAGAAGCAGGTGGTGTGATTGAACAACGTCGATTACCCAGTGACAGAGAACGTTTGAGTGTGCTCAGGGCCGATGATGCTGAATTGTCGGCACATCAGGATATTATTAAAAGTATGGGTGATGCCAGCCTTTGGTCAACATCCTGAATCAGGTTTCTAACGCTCAACGATTGTGTTTAAGTGTTCGCTGTTTCTCACGATTCCAGTCACGTTCTTTATCCGCTGCACGTTTATCGTGTGCTTTTTTACCTTTGGCGATACCCACATCCATTTTTACGCGGCCATTCTTCCAGTACAGGGCTAGTGGTAAAAGTGTATAGCCCTTGCGCTCAATCTGCCCAATAAGACGGTCAATCTCACGACGATGCATTAGTAACTTACGGGCGCGAGTGGGGTTAGGGTGGATATGCGTTGAGGCTGAGAGCAGGGGGGTAATCTGGCCACCAATCCACTCCAGCTCATTTTTATGAACCATAATGTAGCTTTCGCTGATCTGTACCTGATTCTCTCGCAGGCTTTTGACTTCCCAGCCTTCCAGCACCAGACCGGCTTCGAAATTGTCTTCCACAGCATAATCATGCCGCGCCTTGCGATTAAGCGCGATAGTATTGGAGGGAGTCTTCTTTTTATTCTTCTTGGCCATGATATTGATGTTCGATAAAAACGATGCAGAGTATACAGCTTGCACGTGAGTTTGTACCGTTCTGCCATAAGCGATAGGATTGCATAATTCGACATCAAGGTTTTGTATCAGGTGAAAAAATGACAAACGAGCGGAAATCAATACACGGACAGTGGTCCAGTCGATTGGTCTTTATTTTAGCGGCTACCGGTTCAGCGGTTGGCCTGGGTAATATCTGGAAATTCCCCTACATCACTGGTGAAAACGGTGGTGGCACCTTTGTGCTGGTATACCTTGTTTGCATCGCCCTAATTGGTGTGCCCATCATGATGGCTGAGATTATGCTGGGTCGTCGCGGTAGGCAAAGCCCGATCAATACCATGAAATTGCTGGCTCATGATGAAAGGCGTAATAAAAATTGGGTCTGGCTAGGCTGGATGGGCATGGTTGCTGGTTTTCTTATTCTCTCTTATTACAGCGTAATCGCTGGCTGGGCCATGTCTTATGTTTTTCGCACTGCCAGCGGTGTATTTGTCGGTGCCACTGCCGATGGGGTGAACAGTATATTTGGTGATCTGGTTTCAGATCCCGAGCGCTTATTGGCCTGGCATACCATTTTTATCGTGATGACGATGATCGTTGTGTCCCGAGGTGTGAAGCATGGTCTGGAAACAGCGGTTCGCTATTTGATGCCCAGTCTCTTTGTGTTGCTATTGATGATTGTCGCCTATTCCATGACCACCGGATATTTTATGGAAGGTGTCCGTTTTATGTTTACCCCCGGTGATATTAGTAGTGAAGGTGTTCTGATTGCTATGGGACATGCCTTTTTCACCCTGAGTTTGGGTATGGGTGCGATCATGGTTTATGGATCCTATCTGCCTAAAGGTACTTCCATCGCTCAGGCAACGATGTTTATTGCTGCGGCAGATACCATTGTTGCACTGTTAGCGGGGCTGGCTATTTTCCCTATTGTGTTTCGCTAATGGTCTTGAGCCTGGTGCTGGGCCGGGTTTGATCTTCAAAACCCTGCCAATTGCCTTTGGTCAAATGGAAGCGGGTACACTGGTTGGTACGGCTTTCTTTATCTTGTTGTCTTTTGCCGCATGGACTTCAGCTATTTCGCTGATTGAACCGGCGGTGGCCTGGCTGGTAGAAAATAAGAATGTTAATCGTCTTTATGCTTCTGTTTGGGTTGGTATAGCAACCTGGGCATTTGGGCTGGGTACGGTATTCTCGTTTAATATCTGGTCTGATAAAACCTGGAGTATTCCCTATCTGTTCAAGAATTTCAGCTTCTTCGATACGCTGGATTATTTAACTTCCAATATCATGTTACCCATGGGTGGTTTGTTTATTGCTATCTTTGCTGCCTGGTTGATGCGTGAAAATTCTAGTCGTGATGAGCTGAATACAGATGACTGGATTTATAAAGTTTGGCGAATACTACTTAGATATGTCACTCCTGTTGCCGTTATAATAGTGTTTCTTAAAGCTATTAGTGCCATTTAGGATTGTATTTTGTCATTGATAAAACGTAGTGCACTGGTGAATTATTCACCAGCAGAAATGTATCAACTGGTTAACGATATAGATTCATACGCAAAATTTTTGCCATGGTGTCGTTCATCGGCGGTGCTGAATGAGACTGAAGCCGAGATGCGTGCATCGGTTGAAATTGCCAAAGGCGTGTTGAATAAAACTTTTACCACGCAGAATAAGCTGACTAAAAACAGTCGGATTGCAATGGAGTTAATCGATGGGCCTTTTAGCCAGTTGAGCGGCTTCTGGTTATTTGAGCCGCTTAAAACAGAAGGTGCCTGTAAGGTGAATCTTGAGCTGGAATTTGAATTTGATAATGCCATGATGTCACTGGCAGCTAAACCTATTTTTACGCAAATTGCTAACTCCTTAGTGGATGCTTTTTGTAAACGTGCAACCGAGGTCTATGGTGAGCGAAACTGACACAATCATTAAAACTATCAACGTTGAAGTGGCTTATGCCGAACCGGATAAACAGCTGATTTTACCTGTGAATGTTGATGCGGGTACCACCGTCGGTGGCGCGATTGTGCAGTCGGGTATCATGATGAAATTTCCAGAACTGGACATTGAAAATAGCAAAGTCGGCATTTTCGGCAAGATGACAAAAATGACTACGGTTTTACAGGATGCTGATCGCGTTGAGATTTATCGCCCGCTAATCGCTGATCCCAAGGAAGTGCGTCGTAAACGTGCCGCTGAAGGTAAGGCCACCAAAAAAGGTGGCAGTACTGGTGATGCCTAACTAAAGCTTTATTCCTTGATTTCGATTTCCTTATATTCACTATCGTCTATTTTAATCAGTTCATCGCCTTCAAAATATAGCGTTAAACGTGATTGCTTAGCCTGACCGCGTCCTGGAACATATATATAAACGTAGTCCCAGCGATTGGCATGAAAGGGATCTTTGAGCGTTGGATTGCCTATTAATGGCGTGATTTCGCTCTTTTTCATGCCGACGTGTATTTTATTTAATGTTTCCCGTTTAATTTCATTGCCTTGTACTACATCTTGCCGGTGGGCGTCGGGTAACCAGCTGGCACACGAGCTTATTAAGGCGATTGAGATCAATAAAATGGAAAGTTTTTTAAAACGAGCGCGATTAGCCATAGGTATTTTGTTTGAAGTGGTTTAGCATGTCGGCTGGGGATACTAACGTATTTGTCTTCCATTATCAGTAGAAAATTATTATGGAATCTAATGATCTAAAAAAAGCCGGGCTAAAAGTTACTTTACCAAGAATGAAAATTCTTGAGTTTTTAGCTGATTCATCAGTTCGGCATCAAAGTGCAGAAGAAATTTATAGAGCATTGCTGGAAGTTGGCGAAGAAGTGGGGCTGGCCACGGTTTATCGTGTGTTAACACAGTTTGAAGCCGCGGGTCTGGTAACGCGACACCATTTTGAAGGTGGGCAGGCTGTTTTTGAGCTGAGTCAGTCGGGTCATCACGACCATATTGTTTGTGTTGTTTGTGGCAAGGTTGAAGAATTCTTTGATGAAACCATCGAGGCTCAGCAGGATAAAATTGCCGAATCAAAGGGTTATGAAGTGACTGATCATAGTCTGACCCTGTACGGTCGTTGTAGCGATTGTCAGCAAGCTAATTAAGCAATTCTTTTTTAAATACCTGATCGGATAGATTTGCATGGTGAGTGCTTCGTGTACTCATGGCATAATCCGTGTCATGCAAAGCACCCGCCAACATAGTCAGATAACGCAGCGCTATTCGATTGATGAATACCTGAATCTGATTGCGTCTTCCATCGAGGATGATGCACTACTCCGTAAAGCCTGCGAATTAGTCTGGCAACTCCCTTATGATAAAACCTTACCCAGTAGCCTGGATGTAGCCCTGCTTTTGAGTGAGTTAGGCTCAGATGAAACTACGCTGACTGTAGGTTTATTGAGTACGACTCAATTGCTTGAATCACCGGCCATGGCAATGCTTGAGCCTGTTTTTGGTGAAAAAATCAGTAAGATGGTCAAAAATGTCTGTCAGCTTCACGCTTTTCAGGCCTACGATATAGATGACACCCCCGATCAGGCTGAGCGACTACGTCGAATGTTGTTGTCGATGGTTGATGATGTTCGAGTAGTGTTAATTAAACTTGCTTTTCGCGTACAGCGTTTGCGTCAATTAAAGCATGCCCCACCAGAACAACAGCAGGCCGTAGCAAGAGAAACACTGGATATTTTTGCGCCGATTGCCAATCGT
>JAGLQT010000101.1 GCA_023136715.1 Gammaproteobacteria bacterium
TGGGTATCGGCCAGTTAAAGTGGGAACTGGAAGACCTCTCATTCAGGTATCTGGAACCGGAAACTTACAGGCACATCGCATCTTATCTCGATGAAAAGCGCGAAGAGCGCGAAGATTTTATCGTGCAGGTGGTGGCTACGCTCAAGCAGGAACTTGAAGCGGCAAATGTGAAGGCCGAGGTTTATGGTCGCCCCAAGCATATCTATAGCATCTGGAAAAAAATGACTACCAAGCATCGTAACTTTGATGAGTTGTTTGATGTTCGGGCGGTAAGAATTGTTGTTGATAATATTGCTGATTGTTATATGACCCTGGGCATAGTGCATGGTTTATGGCGGCATATAGAAAAAGAGTTTGATGATTATATTGCCAACCCTAAAGAGAATGGTTATCAATCTTTACATACGGCTGTTCGTGGGCCGCTGGGTAAGCCATTTGAAATACAAATAAGAACAAAACCGATGGATGAGTTTGCCGAGCATGGTGTGGCGGCACACTGGCGTTATAAAGAAGGTCAGCAGGCCGATGCCAGTATTCAAAGCAGTATTAATTCATTAAGGAAATTGCTCGATCCTGAACAAACCCAGGATGAAGAATTACTTGATAACTTTCGTACGGAAATGTTTCATGATCGGGTTTATGTACTAACGCCTGAAGGTCGGGTGATTGATTTACCGCAGGGCGCAACACCGATTGATTTTGCTTATGCGGTGCATACTGAAGTCGGGCATCGTTGCCGTGGTGCCAAAGTCAATGGCCGGATTGTGCAGTTAACTTATGAATTGAATAACGGCGATCAAGTCGAGATTCTTACCACCAAAGAAGCATCACCGGTACGTGACTGGTTGTCGCCTCATTTGGCTTACACTAAAACTTCACGTGCGCGTAATCGCATACGTAGCTGGTTTAGGCATCAGGACAGGGATAAGCATCTCAGTGATGGCAAAGCCCTTTATGAGCGAGAAGTAAAACGTCAGGCTGTCCGTCCCGACATGAACGTTTTGTTGAAAGCCTGTAAGCAGGCTTCTGCAGAAGAACTGTATATTGCTATAGGTCGAGGTGATGTTTCAGTTGCGCAGTTATCTACAGTACTGCAACAACTTCAAAATGATGGGCAGCAAATCAATATACCTGTTCAGCCTAAAGTATTTCGCAATGTTGAAAAAAGACCTCCAAGTCAGATTAATGTGCGCGGTGTCGGTAATCTTTTAACCACCATGGCTAATTGTTGTAAGCCTGTACCTGGTGATGAAATTACCGGTTTCATTACGCGTGGCAAGGGCGTTAGCATTCACCGAAAAGACTGCACAAATATAATCAACCTGAATGAAGATGACTTTGCACGATTAATTGAAGTTGACTGGGGTGGTGAAGAAACTGAGGCTTATCCAGTGAGTTTGATTATCAATGCGATTGACCGTCAGGGATTATTAGGCGATGTAACAAATACCCTGTCCAATGAAAAAGTGAATGTGATTGCCGTTAATACCCTGTCAGATAAGAAGCAGCAAACAGCACGTATGGCAGTGACTATTGAAATTCACGATCTGCAACAACTGACCAGGGTGATGGACAAAATCGGCCAGTTACCTAATGTCATTGAAGTGTTGCGTGGCTCTAATTCGGTTCGATAGTAATTTTAAGGTAGTAGAAATTTTTTTAGCTGCTGTGATTCTGGTATGATGCGTATAATTTTTTGTGACAAATATCCAGGAGAATATTTTTGACACTGAATCAGATTAAAATAGCCTTTTACGCACTTTTTTTGACGAATAAGTTCGGCCTTAAATTGAGGAAGGTGGACGACCCCGTTGAAGTCACAGAACTGCGACTGAAATATGCGGAGACCCTGTTATCTCGTCTGAATATTAGTGTTGAGGTTGAAGGGGCAGAGAGACTGGTTAAAGATACTCAATATCTGGTCGTTTCAAATCATCGAAGTATTGCCGATCCTTTGATTGTCGAAGTGGCACTTAAAAACTCAGGTATTCATGGCTTATGGGTTGCCAAGAAAGAGCTTTATAAATCTTTTTTCTTTGGCATGTTTACCCGTAATGCCGGCACCATCCTGCTGGACAGGGACTCAAAGCAGATGAGTTCATTTTTTAAAGAAATCAAGGCGAATGTTGCACAGGGTTATTCAATCAGCGTTTTTCCAGAAGGAACACGTAATAAAACGGATAAGCCATTGGCAGAGTTCAAAGAAGGCTCCCAAATGATAGCAATGAAAAACAGGTTGCCGATATTGCCCCTGTTTATTAAAAGCAATGTCAATGCGGTTTTAATGGATGCAATAAAAAATAACACCAAAGACCTAAAAGTGACTGTCGAAATCGGCGATGTGATCGACTACAAAGATCGATCACAAACGCTGGAAGAATCTTACAAGCAACGATTTAATATTGCCTGATTAAAGTGATTCGGTGCGCACGGCGCACCCTACATAAATCATGCTCACTCTGAAATTACTCCACCGTAGGGTGCGCCATGCGCACCACTAAGCACTGGTTCTTTTGCATCTCTTGTTTCAATAAGCAATAATGCCAAAAAAATAACAATAATCATAAATTAAGCATGGAAACATTCGAAAACGCCCTGCCAGTCGGCACAGTATTAGATAACCGCTACAAAATAGAATCCGTACTCGGCGAAGGTGGTTTTGGTGTCACCTACAAAGCCCACGATAACGAACTCGATTACACCGTCGTCATCAAAGAATTCCTGCCACAGGAATGCGCTGCTCGTGGTGGTGATAGCGTCAGCGTACAAGCTCGCACCAACCGAACCGACGATTACCAATACGGATTAGAGCGTTTCCTCGACGAAGCTCGTAACCTCGCAAAATTTCAGCACTCGAACATCGTCACCGTCACCAACTTTCTCAAAGTGAATGGTACTGCCTACTTTGTGATGAACTACGCCGAAGGCGAAGACTTAAGCGACTGGCTGAAAAAACACGAAACCCTGAATGAAGATATCATTCTTAAAATTGTTACGCCGATTTTAGAAGGCCTGGCCGAAGTCCATAAAGTCGGATTGCTGCATCGCGACATCAAGCCCGGCAATATCTTCATGCGTAAAAAAGGTGGCCCCATGCTCATCGATTTCGGTGCGGCACGACAGGCGCTGGGCGAGCACAGCAAATCCATCTCCGCGATTATCTCACAGGGTTACGCACCGCCAGAACAGTACACCTCCCGAGGCAAGCAGGGCGCGTTTACTGATCTCTACGCAATTGGTGCCGTGCTCTACAAACTCATTACTGGCAGCCTGCCGATCGAATCCACCGACCGTAGTCATGCTGTCGCCGATGAAGAAACCGATCCGCTCATTCCCTGTGCAGAAGCCGGTAAAGGAAAAGTGGCAGACTGGTTATTGAGTCTGACGGATCAAATGCTGCAACTGCGACCCAAGCATCGGCCACAAACAGCCGAAGCCGTATTGCAGGCCATCCACAACAAAACCACCGCAGATGTAGGTGCGGATTCATCCGCACAACCCAGCTCAAAACGGAGTGATAACAAAACCCGCGTAGTAAAAAGCAGTGACCGTTTTGGTAAAACAACATCAAAGAACGCATCCACAAATGTAGGTGCGGATTCATCCGCACAACCCGGCAAAGAAAAAATGCCATTAATCGCCGCGGCAGTTGTCGTCATTGCGGCTATCGCTGGTGGTGGCTGGTGGTTTAGTCAATCCGATACAAACAAAAGCGCGCAAGTAGATACACAAAAACAACAAACTAAAACACTAGCCAAAGGCAATGCTATTCTTTACGTTGATAGCCAACCTGAAGGTGCCGAGATCTACCTTGATAACATCCTGCTCGGCCAGACCCCGTACAAAAACCAGCAACTGCCCAAAGGTGAACACCAGCTAAAACTCAGCCACAAAGACAGCGTAGATCAGCTAGACAACATCACCCTGGCTGATAACGAAATCACCAAAAAACAGTACCAGCTCAAACCCGCCAGCGGCAACATCAGCATCTTCTCCACCCCCGAAGGTGCCAGCATACACATAGACGGCAGCAACACAGGCAAACAAACCCCCGCCACCTTAAAAGGCATTGCAGCCGGTGAACACCAGCTAAAACTCAGCCTCGACCGCTACTACCCCAAACAAAGCACCATTAGTATCAGCAAAAACAAAACCAGCCGCGAAGACCTAAGCCTCGAAGGTGGCCATCTGGTGGAGTACAAAGGTGAATGGTTGGAACCGGAAGAAAAGGAAAAGCGTATTGTAAAAGCAAAACGAATAGCTGAACAAAAGGCTGCTGAAGCTAAGCGCATTGCAGAGCAAAAAACAGCAGAAGCTAAGCGTATAGCCGAACAAAAAGCAGCGGAAGCAGAAAAATCCAGACGTTTAGCCAAACAGCAACAACAGCAACGTATAGAGCGCCTTGCAGGAAAGATGATCTCCATCTCCGCCGGTTCTTTCCAGATGGGCGGCGAATATGAAAAACCCATCCACCGCGTCAGCCTAAAAGCCTACAAACTCGGCCAGTACGAAGTCACCCAGCAACAATGGCAGGCGGTGATGGGCAACAACCCCTCCGCCTTCAGTGGTTGCGGTGACTGCCCGGTAGAAACGGTCAACTGGAATGATATCCAGGATTTCCTCAAAAAACTCAAGCAGCAAACCGGCCAGACCTTCCGCCTGCCTTCAGAGGCTGAATGGGAATACGCCTGCCGCAGCGGTGGCAAAGACCAGCAATACTGCGGTGGCAACAACGAATCCAGTCTGGCCTGGTATAGCAGCAACAGCGGCATGAAAACCCACCCGGTCGGCCAGAAACAGGCCAATGGTTTGGGAATCTATGACATGAACGGCAACGTCTGGGAATGGACACAGGACTGCTGGAACGACTCCTACAGCGGCGCACCCGCCAATGGTGAAGCATGGCAGAGTGGCGACTGCGCGAAGCGTGTTTTGCGCGGCGGTTCCTGGGGCACGGGCGACTTGCGGTCGGCTAACCGCTTCAGGCATTCCGCTGATGGGCATAACTACAGTTTCGGCTTTCGCCTAGCTCATGACTAGTTTTTCGTTCCCACGCAGGAGTATGGGAACCAGAGAATCGGAGCTACGTGTTGAGGTTAATTCCGCCAAACCTGCGCAGTAACATTGTCACCTTTTTTCCCGCCACGTTTAACCGCAGCCTCAACCAGCTCTTTAAGCTTTTTACGCACTGAAAGTACTTTTGCCAGAGACATGATCTCTTTATTTGAAATCTGTTCCCAGAAACCATCGCTACATAACAAGACGGTTTGCTTTTTGGCAAAAGGGCTGTGCGATTTTATGGTGGGTTTTATTTCGCCTTCCATACCAATCGAACGAGTGAGTTGTCCCTGTTCGGGATGATGTCCCATTTCTTCTTCGCTGAGGTCGCCGAGGTCAACCAGCATTTGCACTACTGAGTGGTCACGGCTGCGCCAGTGAATGGCTTTTTTGTCAAAGATATATATTCTCGAATCACCAATGTGTGCGGTGGTGAAATGTCCGGTGGTTTTATCAATCCAGATGATGGCGCAGGTAGTGTGGGCATCTACATCGGGGTGCTGTTGTTGAATCGTGCTGCGCATGAGAGCAACGGCATCATTGATCATTTTGAGCAGTGTGTCTTCGGGTGACTGCCTGAGCTTGTCGATATTGTCCGGAACCAGTGCAATCAGACTTTCACAGAAGTGTTTCGAGGCCAGCTCACCACCTTCGTGTCCACCGAGACCATCGGCAGTGACCAATAAATCGCCCGCTTCGGTGAATAGATGTGCGCAATAGTCCTGATTGTTTTTTCTGCCGCCAATGTGCGTTTTTTCGGCGAAGTTCACATTATTGAGTGAATCTGGTGAAAATATAGACTGCAACCACTTCATAGATAGCCTTAAATCATTTAGTATCAGCGGCTGGATTATGCAGTAAAGCAAGGCGTTATGCTAACTAAGCGCTTAATAAAATAAAAAATGAACGGATTATTTTTAAATGTGTGGTTTGATGAGGAAAGTTATAAAGCAGAGCCTGCTGGGTCTGCTGTTTTTGATGTTGCCCGTGTTTGCACAAGCAGAGGATTGCTCGCGTCCTGCTGATAGCAATCTGTCATTCACCCCAACCGAACCCCGCATTGCCCTGATCATAGGTAATGCCGACTATCAGAGTCTCCCAACCACACCCAACGCCAAAAATGATGCTTCTGATCTGAGTAAGACCCTGGCCGGTCTTGGCTTTGAAGTAATTTGTGGTACTAACCTGAAACGTGATGAATTTGCTGCCAGGCTGGAACAGTACAGTGATCGTATCAACCAGATGGGCTCCACCGCTGTGGGCATGTTTTATTATGCCGGACACGGCGTTCAGCTCGACAGCAAAAACTACCTGATTCCTCTGGCTGCAAATCTCAGCCAGCCTGACCTGTTTGAAGATGAAGCGCTCAATCTGGATGAAGTGATGAAAGCCATGATGGATTCTGGTGATGCCCGCAGTTCCAAGTTCATCATACTGGATGCTTGTCGCGACAACCCGCTGGGCAAGGGCTGGGGCAAACCCAAAGCCAGCTTCAGTATCAAGAACATGTTCTGGACTTTTGGCACCGGCTACGGCAACTATGCTTACGATGGTGGTGGTCGAAATGGCCTGTTTACCAAACATCTACTGGCTAATATCAATACTCCCGGTGCTACCTTCGAACAGGTGATGAAACGCGTCACAGCAGCCGTCGAGCACGAGAGTGGTGGTGAGCAGATTCCTGAAACCGGTGGTTCGTCTTTACGTGACTTCATGTTTGTACCCGGTGAGCGCGTTAGCGTGGTCACGACCTATGAAGATACCCCGCTCTGGTTGAAAGCGCTGTACTGGCTCGCCGTGGTGTTGCTGTTCGTTGGTGGTTATTTCTTCCATACCCACAAACAGAAAACGGCCTGGACCAAAGGCATCGATTTAACTGCCAAACTGGATATCGACCCCAAAGTCGCTGAAGAAGTCCGTCGTAAAAGCCGACTGGCGACCAATGAAATTGTCGGTTACGTCAAGAACATCAAAAATGGCAAGCTCATGGGCATCATCACGCCCAATTACGATATGATTATGGGTCGCAACAACAACGTTAACATCGTCATCGATGATAACGATGCAGTCAGCGGTGAGCACGCACAGCTGGGTTGGGATAAAGATAAAAAAGCATTCTGGCTGGAAGATTTAGGTTCCACTAACGGTACATGGTGGGGCAAAGGTAAACAGCTGGAAGAAAATACGCGTTACCCGCTGGGGTCTGGGCAGCTATTTTATCTGGCTGATCAGGAAAGCCCAATGGTGGCACTGGCGCACGTTGAAGAATAAGTTATTAATAATAAAAACGATACAGTGGTAGATTGATGGAAAGCATAGCAAACGCACTAAACCCCGGCGCAGTACTGGAAGACCGTTACAAAATCGAAGCGATCCTGGGCGAGGGCGGCTTTGGTATTACCTACAAGGCGCACGATGCCAAACTTGATTGCACCGTTGTTATTAAGGAATTTCTGCCCAACGATTTTGCCGCCCGTAGCAACGATAGTATCACCGTGCAACCACGCACCAATCGCGGTGATGATTTTGAATATGGCCTGAAAAGTTTTCTCGAAGAAGCGCGTACGCTGGCAAAATTCCAGCATGCCAATATCGTTGCGGTGACCAACTTCATCGAAGCCAATGGTTCTGCTTATTTTGTTATGAACTACGCCGAAGGTATCGATCTCAGTGAATGGCTAAAAGCTCGTAAGGAACCATTAGACGAAGACACCATCCTCGGCATTATTACACCGATACTCGATGGTCTGGCCGAAGTACATAAAACGGGCTTGATGCACCGAGATATTAAACCTGGCAATATTTATCTTCGTAAATCCGGTGGCCCGATGCTGATCGATTTCGGTGCGGCACGTCAGGCGCTGGGTGAACACAGTAAATCCATCTCGGCGATTATCTCGCAGGGCTATGCACCACCGGAGCAATACACCACGCGCGGTAAACAGGGGGCGTTTACCGATTTATACGCCATTGGTGCTACGTTGTATAAATTGATTGTTGGTCAATCACCGATAGAATCCTCTGATCGCAGTCACGCCAAAGCCGAAGGCGATGCTGATCCGATGACACCGGCTGTCGAAGCGGGCAAGGGTAAGGTGAGTGACTGGTTGTTACAGCTCACTGATCAGTTACTCAATATCAGTGCTAAAGATCGTCCGCAAACTGCTGAGTCGGTGCTTGAAGCTATCAAAAATAAAACTGTTGTGGATCTCGGTGCGAATGTTGCGACACCAACACAACCAGCGCCACAGCAAAACGACAACAAAACTCGCGTAGTTAGAAGCAGTGATCGTTTTAGTAAGTCAGCATCGAAATCAGCGCCCAGTGCAAACACATCCGAACAGGGTCAGAAAAGCAAAACCGGCATTATTGCTGCAGCAGTTATTGTTGTCGTCGCCATCGCAGGTGGTGGCTGGTGGTTTACACAAGGCGGTGGTATTCAAACCGATTCAGGTACGCCAGTCGCGCAGAGCAAAGCACTGGGCAAAGGCCAGTCGATACTGTTTGTTGAAAGTCAGCCGGATGATGCTGAAGTTTATCTTGATAATATTTTGTTGGGTCGTACGCCGTATAAAAACGATAAGCTACCAGCAGGCCAGCATGAGCTGAAGCTGGTGCATGAGTCGAGTATGGATAAGGCGGAAACGATTTCGCTGAATGATAATGAAATCACCAAGAAAAGTTTTGAGCTGGAAGCTGCAAAGGGAAATATTAGTGTGTTTAGTACGCCTTCGGGTGCTGAAATTATTATTGGCGGACGGGGCACGGGTAAACATACACCGGCAACAATTAAAAATGTGAAAGCCGGTAATTGGCCGCT
>JAGLQT010000102.1 GCA_023136715.1 Gammaproteobacteria bacterium
CGTAAGAACCAAGAACCACCGCGCCAACTGAATCGCGCTCAAGGTTTAATGCCATAGCAAATGTATCGCCTGGCAACTCGATCATTTCACCCTGCATGGCATCAGCCAGGCCGTGAATACGCAAAATACCGTCGTTCAAACTAACAACAGTACCTTCGGTACGAGCTTCTACGGAAGAATCAAAATTCTCGATTCTTGATTTAATCAGTTCACTGATTTCTGATGGATTCAGCTGCATTTCTTTTTCCTCTTAACGACCCAATGTTAATGCCAGCGACTCTAGCTGGGATTTCATTGAACCATCGATAATAGTATCTCCGGCCTTAATGATTACGCCGCCAATTAGCGACTCATCGATTGAAGTATTGATAGTTACTTCACGACCCAATTTAGCTTTAAGCGTATTGGTAATGCTCTCTTCCTGCTCACTTGAAAGCGGGAATGCAGAAACAACTTCTGCATCAATCTTTCCTTCTGCATCAGCTCGAAAAATCTCAAACTGCTCAGCGACTTCTGGTAATGCTTTTAAGCGGCCATTTTCAGCCATCAACTTAACCAGGTTTTGCTGTTGTGCATTTAGCTTATCGCTGACAACCTTCAGCATTAACTCCGCTTTCTGCTCACTACTCATTTGCGGATTATCCAGCAATGCAACCATAGCTGCATCGCCAGTAACTGCTGACATCAGCGCAAGCGCATCACTCCAGTCATCTAGTGTTGAAGTTTCTGTCGCCTGTTGATAAACAGCGCGTGCATAGGGACGAGCAACGGTGGTGTAATCTGCCATGGTCTGTTCGCCTAGAGCTGTTCAGCCAGCGCACTTAAAGTGCTGGCATGGGCTTCGGCATTCACTTCCTGATTGAGAATTTTCTCAGCACCAGCAATAGCTAAAACAGCTACTTGCTGACGAAGCTCCTCACGAGCACGATTTGTTTCCTGCTCGATCTCGGCATCTGCACCAATTTTGATTCGCTCTGCTTCTGATCTGGCATCGTCTTTTGCTTCATCAACAATCTCGGAAGCACGTTTCTGTGCCTGCGTGATAATTTCTGAGGCCTGACCTTTTGCTTCTTTTATATGCTCTGCTGCTCGCTTTTCAGCTAATTCCTGCTCATGCTGGCCACGTTCAGCGGCTGCAAGACCTTCAGCAATTTGCTTTTTGCGTTCAGCAAGCGCATTCACCAGTGGCGGCCATACGTAGGCGTAACAAAACCATACGAAAACAGCAAAAGTGATCGACTGACCAATCAGCGTTAAATTAATATTCATACGCTAGTACCGTGTTAACTCGACCTTATGCGCCGGCAACAGCGAAGATGACATAAAACGCAACACCAACAGAAATCATTGGAACCGCGTCAGTCAGACCCATCATCAGGAAGAACTGGCCACGTAATAACGGGATCAGCTCAGGCTGACGTGCCGCACCTTCCAGGAAACGGCCACCCAATACACCAATACCGATAGCAGCACCCAGAGCGCCTAAGCCCATCATGATAGCGCCAGCTATATATAGCGTTGCTTGTACTTCAGTCATTGTAATACTCCTAGTAAAATTAAATTCTTTAAAAATTAAAAAGCTGTTAGTGCTCTTCGCTGGTCTGGTAAGCCAGATCCATGTACACGATGGTCAGTGTCATGAAAATGTAAGCCTGCAAAGTAATAATCAGGATATGGAAAATCGCCCAGCCTAATTGCAGGAAACCACCGAAAATACCAGCGATCCAGCCGCCGCCGTACATCAGCGCGATCAGGATAAAAATCATTTCGCCAGCGAACATATTGCCGTAAAGACGCAATGATAACGACAAAGGCTTGGCCAATAAAGCCACAAACTCTAATACAAAGTTGATAGGGATAAACACCAGTTTCAGCACAATATTGTTTGAGCTAAATGGATGTAGCGTTAATTCGCCAGCAAAGCCAATAAAGCCTTTCTGCTTGAAGCTGTAATAAAGCGTCAACATGAAAACTGACAATGCCATACCAAAAGTCGCGTTTGGATCGGTCGATGGCACTACCTTCTGGAACACATAATGAGGATCCATACCAAAGAAAGTATGCCCTATCCAACCTGCTACAGAAGGTATCCAGTCTACCGGTATCAAATCCATAGCGTTAATCAGGAACACCCAGACAAAAATGGTTAATGCCATGGGGGCAACATACGGGTTGCGGCCATTGAAAGTGCCTTTTACGCTTGAATCAACAAACTCGACGATCATCTCAACAAAATTTTGCATACCGCCAGGCACGCCAGATGTTGCATTTTTTGCTACTTTCTTGAATAAGAACAGGAATAACACACCAAGAGTGATAGACCAGAACATGGTATCCACATGGATAGCCATAAAGCCCATGGATTTGGCTTCGGCAGCATCATGAGCAAGACCCCATTGGCCAACCAGATCATGACCTTCTGGAAACTTTCCATAAGTCATATTCTGTAAATGATGCTTTATATATTCTGCAGCAGTCTGCTGGGTATCACCCGACATCTTTAGTTCTCTTTTGTTTCACGCCGTCTTTTTGGTTGCTTAATCACATCAACAACCACCGGCGTTATATACACCAAAAAATAAACAGCCAGCAAGGCTGCCCCATTAACAGGCTTAATGAGCACGAATACCGCGACAAACATCGCACCTGTTAAAATAATTTTGTTAATTTCGGCCCAGTAGAAAGATCGTAGCTCTACCGCTGGCTCTTTTGTCTGCCTGGCAGTAAACACTTTCAAGGCAAACCATGTACTCGTCACGATTGCGATCAGGCCTCCAGCCAAAGCCGAATAAGCCGCCGTCAGACTGATAAATATCAATAGTGCCGAAACCACAACTGTCAAAATCAATTGAGGTATCACGTAAGCAAGCACTCGATTTAGCAAATCTTTCTGCAAGCGATTTGACCTTAATACTTCAATTAGCGACGCCCGAATCAATCATCAAACACGCTGCATACCCAACAAACAGGCACGGGCAACTGAGCGCGCAAATTCTATAGACAGTGTCTACTCAAGTCAAGATAACCATTTGCTAATAAACCCCCCGGAACACGAAGGGATCTCGGCCTGCCCTAATCAGCAGAACCTTGTTAACACTGGCTTTATTGGATTTTTGACAAAATACCTTCCAGCTCATCAAGGCTATTGTAGTCAATCTCGATAGCACCCTTACCTTTCGGTTTTTGCTTTATATGAACCACAGCGCCCAAACGTTCAGAGAGATCGGTTTCCAGCTTGGTAATATCGGGGTCTTTTCTCACCACTTTTGGCCTGGCTGGCGGGTTTAGTGTACGACGCACCAATTGCTCAGTCTCACGTACTGACAGGCCTTTTTTCGCCACCTGGCGCGCCAATGTACTCTGCGCATTTCCGGTAATACCCAATAAAGCGCGTGCATGCCCCATTTCTATAGAACGATTGCTCAGTAATTCTTTAACGTCAGCGTTTAAATCCTGCAAGCGCAGCAAATTACTCACTGAAGCCCTTGACCGCCCTACACTATCGGCAATCTCCTGATGCGTCATTTCAAACTCATTCATCAAACGCAACAAGGCGGTAGACTCTTCCAGCGGATTCAAATTCTCACGCTGAATATTCTCGATCAACGATACCGCAGCAGCGGTCTGATCATCAAAATGCTTGATAACCGCCGGCACCTTATCCAGGCCTGCCAGCTGCGATGCACGCCAGCGACGCTCACCTGCCACAATTTCGTAGCGCCCGCCTTCTGATGCTCGCAATACAATCGGCTGTATCACACCCTGAGTGCTGATTGAATCCGCCAGCTCCTGCAAAGTTTCTTCATCAAATTGTGTCCGTGGCTGCCATGGGCCACGCTGAATCAAATCAACATCAACCTCTTTTAGCTCATCACCCTTTTGCGGCGTGGTCATTGCCTCAACCGTTTCGCTACCACCCAGCAAGGCATTCAAACCTCGACCCAATCCTCTTTTCTTAGTCGCCATATCTTTTATTCTTTTATTTAATCTTTAACTATGCGCGGTTTTGGCCAGCACACTCGGGTTTTTTCGACGCAACATTTCGCCCGCCAAAGCCAGATAGGCCAACGCACCACTTGATGTTTTTTCATACAACAATGCCGGCAAGCCATGGCTAGGTGCCTCAGCCAAACGCACATTGCGCGGCACCACGGTACGGTACACCTTGTCACCAAAGTGTTCGATTAACTGTTCAGAAACGTCTTTTGCCAGCGTGTTTCGCGGGTCATACATGGTACGCAGCAAACCCTCTACCTGTAAATCAGGATTCACCGAAGCCCTAACCTGATTAATCGTATCCATCAACGCGCTCAATCCTTCCAGTGCATAATATTCACATTGCATAGGAATAATTACACCATCCGAAGCCACCAGTGCATTCAAGGTCAGCATATTTAAGGCCGGCGGACAATCAATCAACACATATTCGTAATCATGTTTGATCGAATCAATAACATCCTTCATACGATTCTGCGCGTTATCACTGCGCATTAACTCAACTTCCGCAGCAGTTAAATCGGCATTCGCCGGTAATAGATGGATACCGACATTTTCAACATTCTGTATGCAACTACGCGCATCAAGGCCAGAAAGCAGCACGTCACAAAAAGTTTCTTCCAACTCGTGCTTGTTTACACCCACGCCCATGGTGGCATTGCCCTGCGGATCGAGATCAATCAGCAAAACTTTACGTTTGGTTGCCGCCAGTGATGCCGCAAGATTAACGCTGGTCGTGGTTTTACCCACGCCGCCTTTCTGATTTGCCAGTGATAATACTTGCACCATAATTCAGCCGTTACTATAAAGTTGCTTTCGTGATTTCCAACAGATGCCTTTCAGCATCCAGTCCATATACATTTAATGTGTGAGCCTGCTTTAAAACATAAGCGGGATCATTAATCGTTTCATCCAGCTTACCCTGCATCACCAACACGCGTGTTTTCTCATGATACAAATGCGCCGTCGATTCCAAAATAAGACGCGTATCCGCATAGGCGCGAGCAATAACAGCGTCAAAGTATAGCTCAGGCTGATAGTCTTCGACACGCTGATTCACCACTTCGACATTATCCAGCTGCAAAACTCTTTTTGCCTGGATCAGAAAACTGGTCTTTTTGCCGTTACTATCGAGCAGCACAAAACGCGTTTGCGGACGGGCGAGGGCGAGGGGAATGCCCGGCAA
>JAGLQT010000103.1 GCA_023136715.1 Gammaproteobacteria bacterium
ATTTACCCACTTCCATGGGGCGATGTTGTTCGGAAAAAGGTACTAGCAGGTCTTTGTCCAGCCCCCAGTCAAGAAACGCACCCACGCTGGTGTTGGCGACCACTTCTAAAAAGGCGAATTCGCCGACGCGGATTTTGGGTATTTGTGTGGTAGCGACAGGCCTGTCTTCGGAATCGAGATAAAGGAAGACTTCGAGATAGTCACCTTCGACGAGGTCTTTCGGTGCGAATTTACTAGGTAGCAGGATTTCACCCAGCTCCTCGGCATCTAAATAAAAACCAAATTCAACGGCTTTTACTACGTCTAATTCATATGATCTGCCGATTTTTAGCATGCTTTATCTCTCTACGATATTCGATTGTGTGAGCGCTATTATACAGTTCAGTCTGGTTATTTACTTTTTTATGTGAGCTAGAGCCAGGCGGCAATTACTACCATATAAATTGCATTGTCATGATTTAGATATTTGGTGTTATGTTAATTTCGCTTCAATTTCCAGAAGCATTAGTAGAGCAATCATTTTACGAACAGGAGAAGAAAAATGAGTGAATTACTGTATGACAGACTGGGTGGAACTGAAGGTATAACGGTTATTGCGAATGATGTGATTGACAACCATTTGGCTAATCCCTCCATAATGAAGCGATTTGCAGCTAGTGATGCGATAGCACTTAAAAATGCCGCAGCCACTTTTTTTATTACGGGAACAGGTGGCCCTGATGTTTACAAGGGAAGGGATATGGTCGCGACGCATAAAGGCATGAATATCTCTGCTGTGGAATTTATGGCTGTGCTGGATGACGCACTGGCAGCGCTCGAAAAAAATAACGTAGCTCAGCGCGAGCAGGAGGAGGTGTTATTCGTGCTCTATAGTATGCGTTCACAAGTTATGGGTGGCTAAATAACAGGTTTGATTGCTAATGCTGTAGATCCTCATACCCGCAAAGTAAAAAAGCGGCTAGAATGTTGAGTATCTTTTTATACAGTAAGGGTTCACGATGAAATATGATGTTGTTGATGCACTAATATCCCCCATTGGACGGTTAGACCTGCTGTCTAAATATGAAGTTGCCAGACTGCTTGATCATAGTCAGGGCGGGCTCTATACGTTGTTTCGTAACTGCTCGCTGGCGGTATTGAACTGCGGCAATGAGATGGATGATGGCAAGATGCTTCTGGAGCGTTACCAGTCTTTTGATATTCGCGTGATCCAGGTCGAGCGTGGCATTAAATTGCAGGTAACAGGGGCACCAGCGATAGCCTTTGTTGATGGCGAGATGATCCAGGGCATTAACGAACATCTGTTTGCGGTATTGCGCGATGTTATTTATACCAATGAAATGATTATCGAGAACCCTAATATCAATCTGAAAGAATCGGAGGGTGTCAGTAGTGCAGTGTTTCATATTTTGCGAAATGCAGAAATACTTCACGCCAGGACTGAACCCAATCTGGTTGTATGTTGGGGTGGCCACTCCATTGCACGCCATGAGTATAAATACACAAAAGAAGTAGGCTACCAGCTCGGGCTACGTGGCATGGATATCTGTACCGGTTGTGGGCCTGGTGCCATGAAAGGCCCGATGAAGGGCGCTACTATCGGCCACGCCAAACAACGCATTGCTAACGGTCAATACCTCGGTATTTCTGAGCCGGGCATTATTGCTGCCGAATCGCCCAACCCCATTGTTAATAATCTTGTGATTATGCCGGACATTGAAAAACGCCTCGAAGCCTTTGTCCGTGCAGGTCATGGCATAGTCGTGTATC
>JAGLQT010000104.1 GCA_023136715.1 Gammaproteobacteria bacterium
GATGCTGAAATACTTATTCTCGGATCAATGCCGGGCAAGATATCATTGGAGAAAAACCAGTACTACGCGCATCCGCGCAATCTATTCTGGCATATCATGTATCTGGTTTTTAGTATTAACCCTGAGGATCAATACGAGTACAGAATCGAAAAACTGAATGTGCATAAAATAGCATTATGGGATGTAATCAGGCAATGTGAGCGAGAAGGCAGTCTGGATGCCAGTATTAACACTGAAACTGAGGTAGCCAACGATATCGTCGGGTTTCTTTCATCGCATCGTGGAATAACAAGAATCTGTTTTAATGGCCAGAAAGCTTTTTCAACATTTAAAAAAAACATATTGAATACTCATAAATTCATTGCCGAAGAATATGAACTGATTGTTCTGCCTTCGACTAGTCCGGCGAATGCTTCGATACCGAAAGAGGTAAAGATTACGCAATGGAAAATGGCGATGCTTAAGAGCTGATTAATGAAAGATTCATTCATCTCGTATTACAGGTTACGGAATTATCTCCAGTCCCTGATTTTACTTGCAGGCATGTTGGTGCTGCTTGGTATGATAGGCTGGTTGCTAATGGGGCCGGCAGGTGTAGTCTGGTTTTTATTTATCGGGATATTTATTTTGATTGGCGCTACTCGTATCTCGCCACGCCTTATGCTGATTTTGCATGGTGCACGGGTCTTAAGGCCCGAGGATTCGCCATATTTGTATCAAATCGTCATTAAGCTTGCTAAGCAGTCGGGTATAAAAGATATTCCAACCCTTTATTATATTCCAAGCCGATTAATAAATATTTTTACCACTGGCTTAAATGAAAATGTTTCGATTGCAATCAGTTATGGTTTGGTGCGCCAGCTTAATGTTCGTGAACTAACAGGCGTTCTGGCGCATGAAATCAGTCATATTCATGGTAATGATTTGTTAGTGATGCTGGTTGCCGATGTTATTGCACGCCTGACCACTATGATGGCTTTTGTCGGTTTTATTCTTTTATGGGTATATATTCCATTGTTTGTCCTGACTGATGAAAAAGTGCCCTGGGTGTTGCTGATAGTTTTGATGATGGCGCCCACTGTGAGCACTTTAATGCAATTGGCTTTGTCGCGTTCGCGTGAATTTTCTGCCGATCTGGAAGCAGCAAAACTTACTGGTGATCCATTGAGTCTGGCGTCAGCCCTTGAAAAAATAGAAAGTCATCGGGGTAACTGGATGGAAAGAATGTATGTGCAGTATCGGCGTATCCAGCTACCTTCATTGCTTCGAACTCATCCCCTGGTCATCGACAGAATTAATCGTCTAAAAGATATTGCAATACAAATGTATTCGTCATGAACCAACGAGTAGCTTTTTTGTCAGCAACCGCTTTAATTTCCCTGGTTTGAATTAATATAGTTACTGGTTCTTATAAAAATTCTGGAAGTCGTCATCAGTTAGTGGTTTGGAGTAATAGAAGCCCTGGTAAACATCACACTGTCTGGATTGCAGAAAATCCAGTTGATCTTTGTTTTCAACGCCTTCTGCAACAACTTTTAAATTAAACTGCTTAGCCATATTCAAAATACTGCTTACCATGATCTGGTCATTGGCTACATCATTTAGTTCAGAAATAAAGGAACGGTCTATTTTTATTTCATCAATTGGCAGGCGTTTTAAATAACTCAATGAGCTGTAGCCTGTGCCAAAGTCATCCATGGAAAAGCGAATGCCAAGCTGTTTGATTTCTTCCATGATGTTCACAACTTTATCAACGTCTTCTGCAATAATGCTTTCAGTAACTTCAAAGACAATCTTTTTTCTGAGTTCGTTTGAGAGATACTTTTCGCATAATGAACGAACGTCATTGATAAAGTCATAATAGAAAAATTGCCGCATACTGACATTAATAGAGAACTGCTGAAGTGAAATGCCCTGTTGCTCCCAGTTGCTCAGCGTACGAAAAGCGGTTTCCATAATGAAATGTCCTAGTTCTATGATCGAACCAGTCTGTTCAGCAATGGGGATAAATACTTCTGGCGGGATTATTCCCAATTTTTCATTATTCCAGCGTACCAGTGTTTCTGCACCTTCTACTTTGCCATGTTTATCCATCTGTGGTTGGTAATTAAGGAAAACTTCATTGTTTTCTAGTGAGAAGTGTAATAACTGTTCGATTTCGAGATTATATTCCACCCGTTTTTCCATCTCTTCATCAAAGACAATAACTCCATCGCGGCCATTTTCTTTGGCTTCGTACATGGCAATGTCTGCTTCTTTGATAAATCGGCTCGCGTCATTATTCTCACCATTGACCAGGCTGACACCGATGCTGGCACTGATATAGAGATGATGTAGTTCAATGCTGTAACTTTCCTTGAGAGCTAATAAAATTCTTTGAGCCAGGGCATCTGCTTCTGACAGGCATTGTTCTTTGTTATTGTATTCGAGACCAACAACAACAAACTCATCTCCGCCGAGTCTTGCTAATAAACTATTGTCGTGCTTTTGTTTACCGATTCGCTCTGATACTTCCTGTAACAAACGATCACCTATATCATGACCTAACGAGTCATTAATTGTTTTGAAATGATCGAGATCAATCAATAATAAATAGGACCAGGTCTTCGAACTCTGTAGTGAGTTCATCATGGTTTGAAGGTGGGTTATAAAATAATAACGATTTTTCAGTCCTGTTAAAAAATCGTGATTAGCCTGAAAATTTGTTTTTAATAGTAGCTGATGACTGTTCTCTGCGGCATAGATTAG
>JAGLQT010000105.1 GCA_023136715.1 Gammaproteobacteria bacterium
CGTGAGGTGCATCGTGATACGCTGGGCTTTAGTGAAGCTTTGCGTTCAGCGCTTCGTGAAGACCCCGATGTTATTCTGGTGGGCGAGATGCGTGACCTTGAAACCATTCGTTTGGCTCTATCAGCTGCTGAAACTGGTCATTTGGTATTCGGTACCCTGCATACCAGTTCAGCTGCAAAAACTGTTGACCGTATTGTTGATGTGTTCCCCGCAGCAGAAAAAGAAATGGTTCGTGCCATGATGTCTGAATCATTGCGTGCGGTTATCTCGCAGACCCTGTTGAAGAAGATCGGTGGTGGCCGTGTTGCTGCTCATGAAATCATGATTGGTACACCGGCGATACGTAATCTGATTCGTGAAAATAAAATTGCGCAGATGTACTCGGCTATCCAAACGGGTCAGAGTATTGGTATGCAGACGTTAGATCAGAATCTGCAAGAACTTTTAAGTAGGGGCTTGATCAGTAAAGAAGAAGCCATGACAAAAGCGGCAAATAAGGATAATTTCTAAGCCTGTTGCTTACATTATTATGCCGTACCAGATTAATCAGATGAAAAAATATGAGGTGATCTTAGATGGATCGCGATAAGGCTATACGATATATGCACGACCTGCTGCGCAATATGGTGCAGAAAGGTGGTTCCGATTTATTTATTACTGCCGGTGCCGCTCCTTCCATTAAGGTGGATGGCGAAATGGAGTCTTTGTCTAATCAGGCACTTAGTCCCCAGCACACTCAGGTTCTGGTGCGCTCGTTGATGAATGATAAGCAATCTGCAGAGTTTGAAGGTACGCAGGAATGTAATTTTGCGATTAGTTTGCCAGGCGTTTCTCGTTTTCGTGTCAATGCTTTTACGCAGCGTGGCTCGGTAGGCGTTGTGCTACGTATGATTCAGTCGGATATTCCTGAGTTTAAAGATCTGAATTTGCCAGAGATATTGAAAGACATATCCATGACCAAGCGTGGTCTGGTGATTTTTGTGGGTGCAACGGGTTCTGGTAAATCAACATCGTTGGCGGCGATGGTGGGTTATCGAAATGAAAATAGTAAGGGACATATTATTACCATTGAAGATCCGATTGAGTTCGTGCATAACCATCGCAACTGTATTGTGACTCAACGTGAAGTGGGTGTGGACACAGACAGTTACGAAATTGCATTGAAAAATACTCTACGACAGGCACCGGATGTTATTTTGATTGGTGAGATTCGTGATCGTGAGACTATGGAATATGGGGTTGCCTTTGCCGAGACCGGGCATCTATGTCTGTCTACCTTGCATGCCAATAGTACTAACCAGGCGCTGGATCGTATTATTAACTTTTTCCCTGAAGAGCGTCGCCAGCAATTGTTGATGGATTTGTCGCTGAACCTGAAAAGCCTGATTTCACAACGATTAATTCCTTCTGCTTCGGGTGAAGGGCGTGTTGCTGCAGTAGAGGTGATGATTAATTCACCTTTGATGTCGGATCTGATTTTCAAAGGTCAGGTTCATGAAATGAAAGAGCTGATCGGTAAGTCTAACGAAATGGGTATGCAGACTTTTGACCAGGATCTGTTTAATCTTTGTGAAAATGGAAAGATTACTTATGAGGATGCTTTACGCAATGCAGATTCTGTTAATGATTTGAGGCTAAGATTCAAGCTTGAGGGCAAGGGTGCCAAAAAAGATGATTTGATGAACGGGCTGGATAAAATTCAAATGGCGGAAGATCCCAGTGATGATTCGTCGAGCATGCTCAGATAATTGCGTTTATTTAAAGGGTTACGATTATGAATTTACAGCCTTATCTTAAATTGATGTCCGAGCAATCAGCTTCGGATATATATTTCACAACCGGTGCACCGGTGAGTGTGCGTATCGAAGGTACCATGCGTCCAGTGGGTAAGAGCATGTTGACGCCGGGTATGACGAAGAAATTAGCCTATGATTTATTGACGCCAGCGCAGATCCAGGATTTTGAAAAAAATCTCGAAATGAATATGGGTATGTCGTATACCGACCTTGGACGATTCCGCGTCAATATTTATATGCAGCGCGGTGAAGTTTCGATGGTGATTCGATATATCCGTTCCGATATACCGACCCTGGATGATCTGGGATTGCCAGACCTGTATAAAGAAATGATCAGCCAGAAGAAGGGGTTGGTGCTGGTTGTGGGTGCAACGGGCATGGGTAAATCGACTTCATTGGCTTCGATGATCGATTATCGAAATGGCAATGAAACAGGACATATCCTGACTATTGAAGATCCCATCGAGTTTATGTTTCATCATAAAAAGTCCATTGTCGGGCAACGTGAAATCGGACTGGATACGCTTTCTTTTGATAATGCACTACGTGAAGCTATGCGTGAGACGCCAGACTTAATTATGATCGGTGAAGCTCGTGATCGTGTGGCGATGCAATCGGCCTTGAGGTATGCAGATACAGGTCATCTGTGTTTGACGACTATGCATGCGACCAATGCCAATCAGACATTGGATCGAATACTAAATTTCTTCCCGAATGATGCGCACAATCAAATTTTGATGGACTTGTCGTTGAACTTGAATGGCATATTGGCGCAGCGCCTTGTGACCTCAGTGGATGGTTCCCGCGTTGCGGCTGTAGAGGTGATGCTTAATACCCCTTATATTGCCAGCCTGATACGTGAGGGTGATTTTCATGGCATTAAAGGTGTCATGGAAAAAGGTGGCGAAGGAAGTATGCAGACCTTTGATCAATCTTTGTATAAATTATATAAAGCTGGGCGAATCGATCTCAAGACCGCGTTGGCTAATGCAGATTCCAGTAGTGATCTTGAGTGGAAAATTAATTTTGGTGGTGGTGTTGAATCGAAGAACTCAAAAGATAAACCACCTACATTGCAATTTCCTAGTAGTCCATCCAGTACTAAATAGTCCTCAGGTTTAGCAAGTAATTTTGAGAAGCGAGCTGAATGATCAGTCGCTATGACTGTGGATCAGTGTGCCGCCAATAATGGTGTGTTCTGCACGAGTTTGGAAGTTCCATCCCATAAAGGGTGAGTTTTTGCCAGAGCTGTGGATATTTGAGTTGTCCAGTTGCCAGTTTGCATCACGATTAAGAATGCAGATGTCGGCGCTCGTGCCAATGGTCAGTGTGCCGGTATTCAAGTCCAGAATGGATGCGGGTGCTGAAGTAATGGCCCGAATGATCGTATCAATGTCGACAATTTCCTGATCGGCTAAACGTGTTGCAAGTGGCAGCAGGGTGGCTAACGCACTGATGCCGGGTTCTGTGCTGGCAAAGGGTGATTCCTTGGCGTCTGGGTCGTGGGGTTGGTGGTCGGAGCAAATGGCGTCCAGCGTGCCATCGGCAATGCCACGCTGTAGCGCTTCCTGATCACGCTGACTACGCAGTGGTGGCAGAACATGGCAGGCGCTGTTGAAGCTGCTGATGTCGAGTTCATTTAGGTGTAGCTGGTGTGCACTGACGTCAGCGGTAATATTTAGGCCATCATCTTTTGCGCGGCGAATCATAGCAACGCTGGCTGCGCTGGACAGGCGTCCAAAGTGTGCTTTAACACCTGTTTCGGCAACAATTTCCAGAGCGCGGGCGAGAGCTACTGTTTCCGCTGAAACGGGAATCCCTTTTAGCCCGAGGCGGCTGGCAATGGTGCCTTCGTGTGCGCAGCCACCAGCGCTGAGCCAATGTTCATCGGGCTCAATAAAAACGGTTAAGCCGCAATTGGCAGCGTAAGCATAAGCGCGTTTGAGTACCAGTGTGTTTTCTATCGGATGTCGACTATTGCTTAATCCTACGCAACCGGCAATTTGAAGCGCCTGCATTTCGCTGAGTAATTTACCTTTTAGTCCGGTGGTGAGTGCACCCAGCATAAGTACATTGCAGTGAGCTGCATTAGCGGTTTTATGATTAATGAGTTCGACTACAGCAGGTTCGTCGATGACCGGGTCGGTGTCAGGTGGGCAGCATAAGGTGGTGATGCCTGACATGGCAGCAGCGATAGTTTCACTGTAGATGGTGGCTTTTTGCTCCTGTCCCGGTTCGCGCAGACGTGCACATAAATCGACAATGCCGGGAATAACCGTTAAACCAGTGGCATCAATAGTCTGGTCGGCCTTGAACTTTTTGGGAGCGATGTCGATGGCGGCAATATGGCCGTTTTCAATATAGAGATCAGCCTGACGATTGAGTTTGATGGCAGGGTCTAAAAGGTGGCCATTTTTAATGAGTAATTGGCTCATGTTTTTTCAGCCTCGCTGGTTTCTGGTTCCCGCCCAAGCGCCATTGACATAACCGCCATGCGAACCGATATACCGTAAGTGACCTGGTCGAGAATGACTGATTGTGGTCCATCGGCGACGCAGGATTCAATTTCTACACCACGATTAATGGGGCCAGGATGCATGACAATGGCATCGGGTTTGGTCAGGCTGAGTCGCTTCTCGGTGAGGCCGTACATTTGATAATATTCTTGTTCGCTGGGCAACAAGGCGCCCTGCATACGTTCTTTTTGCAGGCGAAGCATGATTACAACATCAGCATCCCGGATGCCTTCTTCCATATTATTAAAGACTTCAACGCCCATGTCTTCGATGCCGATGGGTAAAAGTGTTTTGGGTGCGATAACACGAACATTGCCGGTGTTGAGAATGTTGAGTGCATGTATTTGGGAGCGGGCTACACGTGAGTGTAAAACGTCGCCGACAATAGCGACGCGCAGTTGTCTGAAGTTATCGCCTTTGTTGCGTCGGATGGTGAACATGTCCAGCATGGCCTGAGTTGGGTGCGCATGACTGCCGTCACCGGCGTTAATCACGCTGATGCCGGGTGCAACTCGATTGGCGATATAGTGGGCGGCACCGGATGCATTGTGTCTAACGACAAACATGTCGCACTGCATGGCCTGTAGATTTTGCAGTGTGTCCATCAAGGTTTCACCTTTGCTGGTTGCCGAGGCGCTAATGTTGACGTTGAGTACATCAGCAGAAAGTCGTTTGGCGGCTAGTTCAAAAGTGTTGCGTGTTCGGGTGCTGGCTTCAAAGAATAAATTGGCGACGGTTTTGCCGCGTAGTAAGGGGACTTTTTTAACGCTCTGCTCATTAATATTGGCGAAGCTTTCGGCGGTATCGAGGATATTAGTGAGTAGTTCGGTGCTCAGGCCTTCGACGGTCAAAAAATGTTTGAGCTGGCCATTTTTATCCAGCTGGATATTCCAGGCATCGTGGCCGATGAGGGAATCGGTGGGTCGGCTAGCTTTATTGACCATATCTTTGTCCTGTTGGAATCATCACGCGACAGCAAACTCCAGAGGTTCGGGACCGGTGAGTTTGATGTGCTGGTTATCATCAAGATGTAGGTGCTGACCGACAACATCTGCCTGGATAGGTATTTCTCGTCCGCTACGTTCAATCAGGCAAACCAGCGTAATACTGGCTGGGCGACCATAATCAAAAATTTCGTTCATGGCGGCGCGAATAGTGCGGCCTGTATGCAGTACATCGTCAACTAAAATAATGTGGCGATCGTCAATTTGAGACGGTAGCTTTGAAGGTTTGACCTGAGGATTCATACCGATGCGTGAAAAGTCATCTCGATAAAAACTGATATCCAGAGTGGAAAGGGGTTGTTCCAGGGAGAGCTTGTTGTGCAGTGCATTGGCGACCCAAACACCGCCAGTGTGGATGCCAACCATTAAGGGTTGATCAATTGATCGTTCGGTGAGCAATGTTTTCAGTTGCTCAGCCAATTTATCCAGAAGTGTTTCTGGTGTGGCAATTTCTTCCATAAGTTACAGATCTTATTGTTGGTCGAGCCAGTTTTGCACAATGATTGCGGCCGCCATTTTATCAATCTCGTGTTTGTTGTGCTTGCCTATTTTGGTGTTTTTTTTCAATATTTCTTCTGCTTCATAAGAGCTCAGGGCTTCGTTAATTTTGAAAATAGGCATTGGGAAACGTTGTTCCAGTTCGAGGCAAAATGCTTCAACAATTTTTGTCATATCATTTTCTTTGCCGTCGAGATAATAGGGCATACCGACAATGAGCGCCTGTGGTTTCCATTGAGCGATGATTTGTTCAAGCGCATTCCAGTCGGGTGAGCCGTTGATTTGATTGAGTGTGGTGATGGGGGAAGCTGAACCAGTAATGGTTTGGCCAGTGGCGATGCCTATACGTTTCAGGCCGTAATCAATGCCTAAGACGGTGGTGATGTTGTTGGGCACTATTTATTTATCACGACTAAGCGTGTCCTGCATCATTGCTCAATAATTGTAGGTCAACGCCCAGCAGGTCGGCGGCAGATTGCCAGCGTTTCTCAGCGGGGGTGTCGAAAATAATTTGTTCTTCTGCGGGACAGTTGAGCCAGGTATTGGCCGCCATTTCCTGTTCTAACTGGCCGGGTGACCAGCCAGCATAGCCAAGAGCGATGATTGACTGCTCAGGTCCTTCATCGTGTGCAATCGCTTCAAGAATATCTCGGGAAGTGGTGAGTGCTAAATGGTCATTGATCTTCAAACTTGAACTCCATTCGCCCAGAGGTTGGTGCAGTATAAAGCCTCGTTCCTGCTGTACCGGGCCGCCGTGATAAATGAAGGTATCATGAATAATGGAACCGCTAACTTCAATTTCCATCTGATGAATGACTTCATCAAGCGTGACATCGGTTTTCCGATTAATAACAATACCAAAGCAGCCATTTTCGTTGTGTTCGCAGATATAAGTGACAGTCTGATTGAAATTGTCATCAAGCAGGCTCGGCATGGCGATAATGAAATGATTGGTCAGATTAGTGGTTTTCATCACTGTGTTTTAAATTCGCTATTGTTCATAAATTCCCAGCTTCTCGTAATATGTATGACATCAGCTTCCTGTTTTAGTTTGGCGGGAAAAGGGGGATAAGGTGCAGCAAGTCTGACGATACGTTTAGCGGCGTCATCCAGTATTTTATGGCCGGACGATTTTCGTAAGTCGATGTTCAGTAATTCACCTTTGGCATTAATGGTGACATCTAAAATTAGCGTGCCGTTGAGTTTGTTGCGCCGTGCCTGGTCTGGGTAGTTCAGATTGCCTATACGCTCCACACGGTTAATCCATTCACGCATGTAACGTGCGGGCACAAATTCTTTGGTGCTGGAGTTCATGTATTTAACTTTGGGGCGCTCGATCTGGTGTTCGATGATATTGCTGATTTCCTGAATGAGTCGTGCTGTTTTTGTGCTTTTTGCTGTGCTTTCCTGTTGTTTTATTGTGGCGTCATCGGGCTTTGTTTGTTGTTCCTGGGTCTCTATGCTGTAGCTGGATTGCTTCTGGTGCAGTATAGCGATCTTTTCGACCTGTTTTTGTCGAGACGCCTGTTGCTGAGATTGCAATGCCTGCCCTGGTTTTTTAGTGACGCTGGGGGCGGTGAATAAATCACGAGGACGGCTTTTCTTTTCACTATTACCACCGCCCTGTTGTGATATTTGAGCCAGATATTTTGCGTCTTTGGCTTCTGATGGGTTTTGTGTTTGTACCAGAATAATATCTAGTGTGGGCGGTGTTTTGTCTTCGGCAACGGGGGAGACGCTAAAAGTGATGCCCAGGATAAGAATGCCATGCAGTAAGGCGGCAAGAAAAAAAGTCATGCCAAGGCGGTCATTATCCGTGATTTTAGGCGGTCTAATCGGTGTTGTTGGGCTTTGAGCGGCGGTTGACATGCTGCTAATTATAGCGATTCGCGGATTATAATGTTGCCAGACTGGTTTTTGCTAAAGTGGATGCGTTTAGCCATTTTGGCTGTCATATGTATTTTCCCCTGAGTGTCAATTAGCATGACATATTCGATGCCCATGGATTGTGCGATTTCCTGCCATTGCTCGGGGCCGGCGACAAAAAGTGCAGTTGCCGCTGCGTCGGCGGTACCTGCATTATTGTGAATAACGGTGACTGATGTGCTGCCCCTGGCCGGGTAGCCAGTTCGCGGGTCGAGAATGTGGTGATAGCGCTGACCTTTATATTCGAAGAAGCGTTCGTAATCACCTGAAGTGAAAATGCTTTCCTGATCTTGTGCTTCCAGCCATGCAATGATGTTATCTTCTCTTGGGTGTCGAATGCCTATTTTCCATGGGCGTTCGCCATGCTGCCCGCGCACGCTGAGATCGCCGCCAGCATTAATGACAGCATTATTAATGCCCATACCTTGCAGGTAATCAAAACATAGATCGATCGCATAGCCTTTGGCGAAAGCGCCAAAATTGAGTTGTGTGTTTGGATTGCTACTGCGTAATTGCTGGCCTTCCAGCTTCAGTTCACTCATGTCTGGTTTTTTTTGCAGCCATTCAAGGATGACCTGATGGTCTGGTGGTTGTATATCAGGTTCATCGCTACGGTGAAATTGCCACAGACGAATGAGTTGGTTGATACTGGGGTTAAATAGTCCCTGGCTGTTTTTAGAGAGAGTCTGGGATTCTTTGACTAATGGGATAATACTGGGATGTACCTGTGTAGATTGGCCATTGGCGAGTTTTTGATTCGCCCTGGTTAATGGGCTGTCTTGCCAGGAAGTCCAGTCGGCATGGTATTGATTAAAGTTGGCTTCGATTTGCTTGAGTGCTTTTTCAGCCAACGAGGGTTTTACATCATAGAGCGTGATATCGATCAGTGTGCCAAATTTTAAAATGGTGCGTTTGAACTCATGGGGTACTTGTTCGGTGCAGCCTGGGCTGAACAGTGTGAAGCAGAGCAACAAGCAAAACGTGCTAATGGTTTTCATTGAGAGAGATGTTTAGTGTTTAGCTTGTTGTTCGATGCAATCCATTAATTGTCCGGCAATGTCCAGATTAAATTGCTTATCTAGTTCACGAATACAGGTTGGACTGGTGATATTTATTTCGGTGAGGTAGTCGCCTATAACATCAATGCCCGCAAAAAAAATGCCTTTTTCACGAAGGCTGGGGCCAACTTGATCGCATATCCAGTGATCACGTTCTGTCAGTTCAATGCCTACACCGGAGCCGCCGGCGGCTATATTGCCGCGGGTTTCACCCTGTGCTGGGATGCGCGCCAGGGCATAGGGAACAGGTTCGCCGTTAATGAGTAAGATGCGTTTATCACCCGCTGTGATTTCAGGTATAAACCGCTGCGCCATGATAGTTTTTTGACCGTGCTGCGTTATGGTTTCCAGAATGACAGAAATATTGGGGTCATTAGGAGTGAGTCTAAAAATTGATTCACCGCCCATACCGTCAAGTGGCTTTACAATGACATCTTTCTGCTCACTGATGAATTGTCGAACTAATGATGAGTTGCTGGTAACCATCATGGGGGTGCAGCACTGAGGGAAATGAGTGATAAACATTTTTTCATTGGCATCACGCAGGCTGGCGGGTTTGTTTACGATCAGACTGCCTTCGCGTTCAGCCATTTCCAGTATGTAGGTGCTGGTAATGTATTCGATGTCGAAGGGAGGGTCTTTACGCATCAAAATGGCATTAAGCGAGGCGAGTTCAATATCCTCGATTGCTTGCGTGCTGTACCAGTTTTCAGGGTTGTCAGTAACTTCCAGGCGTTGTGCATGCGCCATAGCAGTAGCGCCAACCATGTAAATGTCAGATTGCTGCATATAATAAAGTGGCCAGCCTCGTTTTTGTGCGGCGAGCAGCATGGCAAAACTACTATCTTTGTATGTTTTTATGGATTCGATGGGATCCATAACGATTCCTAGTTTGAACTGCATAAGTTGGCCTTCGTCAGGTATTGGTATTTATGGTCAGAATATGTAAAAAAGAGCTAATAATGTACCCAATATTATCTTATCAAGCAATTTGTTAGAGAATTTTGTTAATGTAGTACTCATTGATTGCTAATAGCGTGAACATGGTCTACATTTGAGTTGTACCGTGCTTTAGGCGGGTATTTTCTGACAGGTTAATTTTTAATGAGTGAGACGGCGGCGGCGATGACAGAAGAAGTTGTTGATTTGAAAGAACTTAAGGTGATGGTCATTGATGATAGTAAGACTATTCGTCGAACGGCAGAAAACCTGTTAAAGAAAGAAGGTTGTGAAGTAGTGACGGCAGTAGATGGTTTTGAAGCGTTATCGAAAATTGCCGAAACCAAACCAGATATTATTTTTGTGGACATTATGATGCCCAGACTTGACGGCTATCAGACCTGTGCGCTCATTAAGAATAACAGTATGTTTCATAGCACACCGGTTATTATGCTATCCAGTAAGGACAGTATTTTTGATCGTGCTCGTGGACGCATTGTGGGTTCAACTCAATATTTAACCAAGCCATTTACAAAGGAAGACTTGCTTGGTGCAATTAAGGAACACGCCAAAAAATAAGGCGTGTTTTTTTGTGTAAAATTTTTTCAGTATGGTGATAAAAAATGGCAAAAGTTCTCATAGTTGATGACTCTCCAACAGAGGTTCATGTTTTAAAAACTTTGTTAGAAAAAAATGGGCACGATGTTGGTGTCGCAAGTTCTGGTGAAGAAGGTATTGTGGCTGCAAAGGAAATGTTACCGGATGTAGTCCTTATGGATGTGGTAATGCCGGGGATGAATGGCTTTCAGGCAACACGCCAGCTTTCTCAGCAAGCAGAGACAGCGAGTACACCCGTTATTATCGTTACTACCAAAGATCAGGAAACTGACAAGGTGTGGGCCAAGCGTCAAGGTGCGGTGGACTATATTGTTAAACCTGTTCAAGAGAAGGCGTTGATCGATGCGTTGAATCGAGCACTTGCAGGTTAATTGGTTCATTTGGAAAAAAATTATATTGTGAACACAATCGATCCGTTTAATGTATTGCTGGATTTGGAAAAACGCTGTCGGTCGAATGCCGAACGTTTACCGGCGGCAGGTGATGTCGAAGATAAATGGGTGGGTGTAGGTTTTAGGCTTGGTGAAGATAAATTAATTGCAGATATGTCCGAAGTTGCTGAGATTCTGGATGTGCCTGAGTTCACAAAAGTACCGGGGGTAAAATCCTGGGTTGTTGGTATTGCCAATGTTCGTGGTAGCTTGTTACCCATTATGGATCTCAAGGGGTATATGTTGGGTACTGATATGCAACAACGAAAACGAGGCCGTTTAATTGTGATTAATTATCAGGGTTTCAATACGGGGTTATTGGTCGATGAAATCTATGGTATGCGGCATTTTTTTGTTGAAGATCAGATCGATGAGAAGCCACAGGTGCATGATAGTATTTCGCCTTATATAAAGAATATGTACAGTAGAGAGAATGAAAACTGGCCAGTTTTTAGTTTTGAAAATCTGGCTAAAGATGAGCGATTTTCGCTAGCCGCATTGTAAATAATTTTAAGAATAATTTCCGGTTTAGCCGGAGAAGTCGTAACGGAGAGCAGTTTCCATGAGTGCAGATAAAAAAACATCAGCCATAGGTAGCCC
>JAGLQT010000106.1 GCA_023136715.1 Gammaproteobacteria bacterium
GCGGTATACAGAATGACGCTAGCTTTGAGGCAGACACCCGCTTCGGCTTACAGATTTCATCGGATATTGCAGAAGACATGTCCGTGGTTTCCCAGCTTCTCGGTACCGGCGTCAATGGCAACTTCGATGCCATTGTTGAATGGGCCTATGTTGATTACAGGCCGATGGATTGGTTGAGTATCCACGCCGGTAAAATTAAACAGCCAGTTTATCTGGTGAATGATTACGTTGAGGTAGGTTATGCCTATCCCTGGATTCGTCCTCCCGCTGAAGTTTATTACCTGAACAATCCACTGAATACCGTTAATGGTATTGAGTTCCTGTTGCAGTTCCCTGTCGGTCCTGGAGTGCTTTCATTGCAGCCTTACTTTGGTTCAAACAGGGAAAGTATTCCTAATACCAGTGGAGTAGGTTTCTTTGAAGCAGAAAGAATTCGTGGTATCGATATCAAATATTCGGGTAAAGGTTATACCGCGCATGCCAGTAGTTTTGGTTGTGAAGTGAAGTTATACGGTAATCTGTACGATGTGCCCACTGGTTTTGGGTTTCCCGTTGATATTGATATGAATGGTGAAGGTAAGTGTGAGGTTAATTCAGCTGGTTTTAATCTGGATATGGCAAATGTTGTAATCTATGCAGAGTGGCAAAAACGTTTAACTGATAAAACATTATCTAGACCTTTTGGTGACCAGATGGCCTGGTATACCACTCTAGGTTATCGTTTTGGTAAGTGGTTACCGCATGTTACCTATGCAGTGATTGATGGTGAAACCTCAAAGACCTCTCCCGGGGCTGTGTCTTGTGCAGAATCTGCTGGTGATCCGACTGAGTACTGGATAAATCCAGCAACAGGAGTAAGTGAGCTTAATGCTGGTGCTGGTTGTGTGACTCCAATGGGAACTGTTCCTGGTGGAACTCCATTAATGAATTTCCCTGTTGCTATTCAGACTTCGATTACTTATGGTCTGCGTTATGAAATTAACGATAGTGCAGCACTCAAGATTGAGCATAGCGTAGTTGATGTTGAAGATGATCCAAGCAAAATTGATCATTCATTTGGTATTAATTTCGGTCTATTTGATACCAGCTTCACTGGCGCTGCGCCAACAGAAAAAGTGGGTGTAACCAGTATTGCTCTGGATGTTGTCTTCTAGAGAATGCATAGTGTGGGTCTGGAAAGAACACGAGCAGGGATGCATCAATAAAATGGTTAAAATAATAAATCCAGCTTCTGCTGGGCAGGTTTGATGCTTATGTTATTTGATGCTTCATTCGATCTTATTAAAAACAATTCAACGCGAGAAAGTTATATGTTTAAAAAGATGTATGGCTTTGTTTTGTCGATTGTTTTATTAATGTGTTCATCGCTGTCTTATGCTGATGGTTTGTTTGACTTTCAAATGAAGCTGGCAAAGAAGGGTAATGCTGAAGCAGAATTTAAAATAGGTGAAATGTACGAAACTGGTTTTGGCGTAAAAAAAGACCAGAAGCAGGCTGAAATCTGGATCAATAAAGCTGCCGCTCAAGGCCACGAAACAGCAGAATTTAAATTGCTGTACTGGGATATCAGGAAAAATGGTCTTAAAGGCGAGAATAAGAAAAAATTTACCGAACTAAGAACCAAGGCTGCTGATGGCAATGCACAGGCCATGTACTATGTGGGTCTGATGTATGCACATGGTGTTGGTGTTAAAAAGAATTATGATAAAGCTCTGGACTGGCTGAATAAGGCTACTTTTGTCGGTGTACTTGAAGCTGAGAGGGAAGCGATTTTAGTTAGAGAAAGGAAACAAAATTCACTGGCCAAGAGTCGTAGGGATGAAGAAAAGCGCAAGGCAAAGGTAAAGGCTGAACAAGAAGAAAAGAATAAAGCTGAGGCGGAGCGTAAAGCGGCAGAAGAAAAAAAGGCAAAGGCTGAGGCTGATAAGAAAAAACAGGATGCAAATAAACAGTCGGCAAAGAAAAAAGAACTAGAAGCACAGAGTAAAAAATCGGCTGAAGCAGCAAGGCTCGAAGAAGAAGCCAGGAAAAAACAAGCAGAAGCGGATGCCGAAGCAGAGGCTGAACGTAAAAAACTGGCCGAGATCAAAAAGAAAAAAGCTGAGCAGAAAAAAAAGAAAGAAACAAAATTTGAGTCTGATCCTTGCAAGGGGAAATCAGCACGCTTCCTCTCTACCTGCCGATAAACTCTATATCGGCCTGGCTGGCAAAAAACTGTATAATTAGTCATATCGGCTCCATGATATGACTATCCTCCATGCGGAAAAAAACCAGGCAATCACCAAAATCGACTTCCCATGCAGGCCGTTCAGGTTCTCGCTCAACTAAGACCCAGCGTCGTCGTACCTATCTAAAAGTTTTTTTGCTTATTCTTGCTGCCAGTATTATTTACCTGGTATATCTAGATGTAAAAATAATCAGTAAGTTTGAAGGTAGAATCTGGCAATTGCCGGCCAGGGTCTATGCGCGTCCACTGGAATTGTATGAGGACATGCCATTAACGACTGATAAGTTGTTACTTGAGCTTGGTATGCTGAATTATTCCAGCGATACAAGTGGTGTTTTGACACAAGGACAGTACCATCGTTCCGGAAATTCATTCGAGATTGTGACCCGGGGTTTTGAGTACTGGGATGGTGAAGAAATAAGTCGCTCAATTCGTGTCGATATATCCAACGGAAAAATAACTCGTCTTGAAGATTTAAGCAGTAATGAGTCACTAGACCTGGTCCGGTTTGACCCTGCCTATTTGACGGGTATCTTCCCAGCTCACGGTGAAGACAGGGAGTTGCTCAGACTAGAGGAAGTGCCTGAATCATTAATCGCAATGTTAGTGCTGGTTGAAGATCGTCGTTTTTATGAACACCACGGTGTTGATATCAGGTCTATAGCCAGGGCTTTTGTGGCAAATATTAAGGCCGGTCGAACGGTACAGGGTGGTAGTACTATCACTCAGCAATTGGTTAAGAATTTATTTTTGTCTCCCCGGCAGAATTTATGGCGTAAGGCTAATGAAGCGGTCATGGCGCTGTTGCTAGAGCTGCACTACAGTAAACATAAAATTCTTGAAACTTATTTGAACGAAATATATTTAGGCCAGGATCAGGAACGAGCCATTCATGGTTTTGGACTTGCGAGTTTGCATTATTTTGGCAAGCCTCTGCATCAGCTGGCTTTGGATGAAATGGCCTTGCTAGTAGGAATGGTTAAGGGTGCGTCGTATTATAATCCTGTCAGGCATCCAGATCGCGCTAAACAAAGAAGGGATGTAGTGCTTTCCAGTGTCTTTGATCATGGTGTGATCAGTAATGAACAACGGCTAAGACTCTCGGCAAATGAAATTAAAATTGCACGCCATGTTAAGCGTGTTCGTTATCCTGCTTATCTTGAACTGGTTAAGAGGCAATTAAAAAATACCTATAACTCTGATGATTTAAAGTCTGAAGGTTTGCGCATTTTTACGGCATTTGATCCTTACGTTCAGCAGCAAACAGAAAAGGCCGTTCTCACAGTTATGCCGCAGTTGTCTGCAGATAAGGAGTTACAGGCCGCTGCGATTGTTGTCTCGCCAAACAATGGTGAAATTCTGGCAATAGTCGGTGATCGGCAACCGGATTATCCTGGCTTCAATCGGTCTTTGGATATCAGGCGTCACATTGGTTCGCTAATAAAACCTGCTATTTATTTGTCTGCACTAAAGCAAAGCCACAAATATACATTGGCAAGTTTGCTTGATGATACGCGATTGCGTGTAGTGGGCGACGACAAACAACTTTGGCAACCTGAAAATTACGATCATCAATATCACGGTAAAGTACTTTTATACGAGGCCTTGCTCAAATCCTATAATATTCCCGCAGTAAGGCTTGGTCTTGATATTGGCCTGGCTGAGATTAGTAAAACCATTCAGCAACTGGGTAACCATAGTCGCTTACCGCCGTATCCTTCCATGACTCTGGGCGCGGTAGACATGTCACCTTTTGATGTGGCATCGATTTATCAAACCTTTGCCGCCAGCGGTTTTCACAGTCCTTTAAGAAGTGTGATTGCGGTACTTGATAATGAGGGTCGTGCCTTGAAGCGGTATTCTGTTGATGTCGCTCGTGAGGTTAACCCCGATGTGGTCGCACTGATAAATCACTCTATGCTGGGTATTGCAGAACAGGGCACAGCCAAAAGACTGTCACGTGATTTGAAGATAAAGGTAGCGGGCAAAACCGGTACTTCTGATGAGCTACGAGACAGCTGGTTTGCGGGTTTCTCAGGTGATATGGTGGCTGTGGTCTGGACTGGTTATGATGATAACCGTAGCACTGGATTGACAGGGGCTTCGGGCGCCCTGCGGATTTGGTCAAAACTGATGAGCACTATCTCATCGTCTTCCTTTGAGGTTTTGATGCCAGATAATATTACGATGCAGTGGGTTGATGGAGAATCTGGACTTCTATCGGGGAAAGACTGTGAAAATGCGATAGAATTGCCCTTTATTAAGGGCTCCGAGCCTAAGTCTGAAGCTGAGTGTACAGAGGGTTCTTCATTTGGCTGGTTTCGTAATTTGTTTGGTGACTAAGATTGTCTAAATTTGTTTTTCTTTTCCCCGTTATTCTATTGCTGGCTTCATGCTCAGTGATCGACGACAAACCCGCTGATTCAAAGTCCATTCTGGAAACCAGGGCGATGAACGCCTGGCGATTATCCAGCAGTGAACAACGTATCATCGCTTCAAACCGTGCTGTGGGCATGCTATTAAAGCAGGCTGATGATCTAATGGCGGAGGCTGATTTTGCCAGGTCGTCCGATAAGCTGGAGCGTTTGGTGCGTATCGAACCACGATTTGCACAGGCGTGGAGTCGACTTGCCTGGATTGCTCTTGAAAATGGAGAAGCACAACGTTCACACCAATTGGCGCAGCGTAGCAACAGTTATTCACATGATAACGATAAACTGAAGTTGTTGAACTGGCGTCTTATTCATCAGTCGGGTGAGCTCCTGCACAATGCCGAGATGACCCAACAGGCAGAGCAGATGATTAAAAATCTGGGTGATGAATAATGAAAGCCTCTGAGTATTTAGCCGAAGATGGTGCTTTTAGTGCCCAGGTGGAGGGGTATAAAGTAAGGCATAGCCAGCTTGCCTTGAGCGACACCATTGAAGAAGCTATACAGAATAAAAAAGTACTGGTAGCGGAAGCGGGTACCGGCATTGGAAAAACTTTTGCTTACCTCGTGCCTGCTATTAGTTCTGGAAAGAAAGTCATTATTTCTAC
>JAGLQT010000107.1 GCA_023136715.1 Gammaproteobacteria bacterium
AAAGCGCTGGACATGCCAGTTAAAATAGCCTTGCTCAAAGGCCGTGCCAATTACCTCTGTCTTCACCGTTTACAAATTGCACCGCATCTGGGTTTTATGAATAAAATCACCCAGAGCCAGTTAGCCGAAGTTGATCAGTGGTCTGGCATGACGCAAAGTGGCGATGTTTCCGAGCTGAGCTCTATTCAGGAAGATGCTTACGTCTGGCCTATGGTGACATCGACCGCTGATAACTGTTTAGGTAGTGAATGCGATCACTATAATGATTGCTTCATCGTCAAGGCACGTAAAAAAGCACAGGAAGCGGATGTGTTAGTGATCAACCATCACCTGTTGCTTGCTGATATGACCTTGAAGGAAGAAGGTTTTGCCGAGCTATTACCGGGTGCAGATGCGTTTGTTATTGATGAAGCACATCAGTTGCATGAAATCGCTTCAAACTATTTTGGTGATACGGTATCAAGCAGGCAGTTAATTCTACTGGCAAGGGACTCCATCGCTGAGCAGGTCAACGATGCACCGGATATGACCGAGATACGTGAGTGCGCTGAGCAACTTGAGAAAGCGGCACAGGATGTGCGTCTGGCACTGGGCGACTCCGGCGCAAAACAGGCGTGGTCAGCGATCAAGTACAAACCGGCCCTGGTTAATTGTTTGTCTGAATTGACCACGGCGCTGTCAGATTTGTCGGCAACGCTGGAGCTGGCCTCAGAACGCAGTCGTGCACTAGATCAATGTTACCAACGTTGTCTGATTCTGGAGCAACGTGCCGAGTTATTTAAAAAGGATAATGAACTCGCCGAAGCATCTAACTGTATTCTCTGGTACGAGACTTACAGCAAAAGTTTTATGCTGCACTCAACGCCGATTGAAATTTCAAACCTGCTTAGAAAATATACCAACAACTTTGCTGCTGCCTGGATTTTTACTTCGGCAACCCTGCAGGTAAATGAAAAGTTTAATTATTTTTCTGAAGCGCTTGGGCTTGAAGATTTCGAAAGCGGCACATGGCAAAGCCCTTTTGATTATCAGCAGCAGAGTTTGCTCTACCTGCCAGAAGGATTGCCAGAACCTTCTGACTATTCCTACACACATGCTTTGCTTGAAAAAGTTTTGCCGGTTTTAAAAGCAAGTCACGGCGGTGCCTTTTTATTGTTTACCAGCTATCGTGCGATGAATGAAGCAAAAGATTTCCTGCAGGATAAAATTGATAGCACGATTTTGACGCAGGGTGATTTACCCAAACATCTGTTGCTCGCTCGTTTTCGTGAAATGGGTGACGCAGTCCTGCTCGGTACTTCCAGTTTCTGGGAAGGGGTTGATGTACGTGGTCGTGCGCTTTCCTGTGTGATGATTGATAAGCTGCCGTTTGCATCACCGGGTGATCCAGTGATGCAGGCTCGCATCGATGCAATCAAACAGAATGGTGGCCAGCCGTTTATGGATTACCAGGTGCCACGCGCAGTGATTGCCTTGAACCAGGGAGTGGGGCGTTTGATTCGTGATGTTGATGACCATGGTGTTGTTGTCATTGGTGATCCACGTTTGACGAGTAAAGCATATGGACGTGTCTTTAAACGCAGTTTGCCGCCGATGCCGATTGTTACCGAAATTACTTATGTGGAAGCTTTCCTCGACGACCAAATAAAGGAGGCGCAAAGTGAGCCTGAAACTGCTGGCGCTTGATACCTCAACCGAAGCCTGTTCGGCGGCTCTGTCGATAGATGGTGAAATTAAACAGCACTATCAGGTAGCCCCGCGTGAGCACACGCATTTGATACTCGGCATGATCGAGAGCCTGTTGCAGGATGCTGGCCTGAAATCCAGTGACATCGATGTCTTAGCCTTTGGTCGTGGCCCCGGTTCTTTTATGGGCGTACGTGTTGCTGCTGGGGTGGTGCAGGGCATCGCCTTTGCCCATTCGATTCCGGTGGTGCCAGTTTCAACATTGGCTGCCATCGCCAGTGTCGCCATGCAGCAAACCGGGCAGACCCAGGTGCTCGCCGCCATCGATGCCCGCATGAATGAAGTTTACTGGGGCACGTATACTCAGGGCGCTGATGGCCAAATTATTTTGCAGGGCGAGGAGATCGTTGTCGCACCCGCAAAAGCCCCCATCCCCGAAGAAGGTGAGTGGGTGGCCGCAGGTACTGGCTGGGGCAGTTACGGCGATGTGCTGAAACCTGCGCTGGGTGATCGATGCATTACATCGTTAGATGACTGTTTTCCATCAGCAGAGGCGATTGCGAAGCTGGCCATTGATGCCTATGAAAAGGGTGATGCCGTTTCAGCTGCCGAGGCGATTCCGGTCTATTTACGCGATAATGTTGCCAGTAAGCCAAAATCCACCGTCTAATCACGATTGATTCCCCATTTGCACTGCCAATCAGGGCGGTCATAAGGTAAGATTTGCGCCTTTAAATCAGCGCTTACAAAAATCTGTATTCAAGATGGAAGTCAATCATATATCCAATCTAATCAACGACCTCAAAGAGCGTACTCTGTCGCTTAGGGGGTACCTTTGACTTCGATAACCGCAAAGAAGAACTCGAAGAAGTTGTTCGTGAACTAGAGCAGCCCAACGTCTGGGATGATCCTGAACGTGCACAGAAGCTGGGACAGGATCGTGTCCGCCTGGAAAAAATCGTACTGGTTATTGAAGAACTGGAATCCAGCCTCGG
>JAGLQT010000108.1 GCA_023136715.1 Gammaproteobacteria bacterium
TAAGCTGAAAAGCTTGTTGAAGGGGCATTTGTCGTTGACGAATGCCCCTTTTTTATTGTGTGAGTACGGTGATTTTGACAAGATATTATGGCTAAAGCTGATCAAATACCATTGAATGAGCAGAAGTTGCTGGAGCAATTCATTGATCATCTGTGGATGGAGAATGCGCTCAGTGAAAATACACTGGCTGCTTATCGAAATGATCTGGCGGGTTTTTCCTTGTGGTTAAATCAGCAAGGTCTGGTATTTTGTGCGGCAGATACAGGCTCTATCCAGAACTATTTGAATCAACAACATCAAGCTGGCCAGAAAAAACGTTCAGCCGCCAGATTAGTTTCTTCGTTACGGCGTTTTTACGGTTTTTTGTTACGCGAGCATAGAATCCAGGAAAATCCAACTAAATTGCTGGAATCACCCAAAGGTGAACAGTCTTTACCTTCCACGCTCAATGAAATCCAGGTTGAGCAATTACTGGATGCGCCAGATATTTCAGATGATCTGGGTCTAAGAGATAGAGCTATGCTGGAACTGCTTTATGCTACTGGTTTGCGTGTCTCCGAGCTGGTGAATTTGCAGCTGTCGCAGTTTTCGCTGGAACCGGGGGTGATCCGGGTGATTGGTAAGGGCGATAAGGAGCGACTGGTTCCTGTGGGTGAGGTTGCTTTGGAGTGGATGATCCGCTATTTAAAACAGGCTCGCCCTGTCTTGCTACCGGTACAATCAAAGCCCACTAATGCTGTTTTTGTTACCAAACGTGGACAGGCGATGAGTCGTCAGGCATTTTGGTATATGGTCAAACGAAATGGCACGAAAGCAGGTATCGATACAAAAAAATTGTCGCCACATACTTTGCGCCATGCTTTTGCCACGCATTTGCTCAATCATGGTGCTGATTTACGTGTCGTGCAAATGCTACTTGGACACAGCGATATTTCGACGACTCAAATATACACGCATGTCGCTGATCAGCGTTTGCAGGATTTGTATCATCAGCACCATCCACGCGCCTAGTTGTTATATAAGAAATGAATTACGCGGCGATGATGGAATTATCTATAATAGGACTTGTCTAGAGATCTTAAGTTAACAAGAGTATTTATATCATGGGTTTATTTAAAGCGGTATTTCGTTGTTTTTTGCTTCCATTCGTCCTTTTGCTATCCGCTACCTCGGTTTTTTCAGCTGATAATGGTGTAGAGATGCTTAAAAAAGCATTGGCTAAGCATATGCCTAATACAGAAATTACACAGGTTACTGAATCACCTGTTCCTGGTTTATATGAAGTAATCGTAGGCGCTCAGGTGGTCTATATGGATCAGAATGCACAATATATGCTGGATGGTGATTTAGTTGATTTAAAAAGCCGCAAGAATCACACCGAACAGGCCAAGTCAAAAATTCGCCTGACGGCTATAAATGCTCTGGGTGAAGATAATATGCTGGTCTACACACCGAAGCAGGTGGATCATACTATTACGGTGGTAACTGATATTGATTGTCCTTATTGTCGACGTTTGCACAGTGAGATGGATCAATACATGGCTAGCAACGTTAAGGTGCGTTATATCTTTATGCCACTGAAAGGCAAGAGTGATTTCGAGACCACGGTGAGTGTCTGGTGTGCCAAGGATAAGAATAATGCTCTGGATCTTGCTAAGTCGGGTACGGATATTGAAACACTGGATTGCGATAATCCAATTAAAGATCACCTGGCATTGTCCAGGCAGATAGGTATTCGTGGCACACCGGCCATTATTCTGGAATCAGGTGAAATACTACCCGGTTATGTGCCTGCGGCAAAACTGGTGCAGGAAATGAATAAACAGAATGCAGCAATGATTAATTAAACTTAAGTTATTAAATAGAAAAACGAAAGGGGTGTTTTACTCATCCAGCCAGACGAGCTTCTGGGCTGCGGTGAATAAAATGCCCTTTTTTATTTTGAGATTGGGCCAGATTTTCTGTACGCCCTGATGGTATAAATTCATTTGCTCGGAAAAGTCGCCCGCCATTGCAGTGCAATTTTCTGCATTTGCCTGTGAATGAGTTTTGTAATCAATCAGTAATATTTCATCGCCATCAATGATTAAACGGTCAATTAAGCCGTATACCGATTGACCTTTGTTGTCGTACAGTAGCGGTAATTCATTGAAGCACTGTGTAGACGCATCCGGTGCGAAAATTATTTTAAACTGAGCATCGTTGAAGACTTTCTGCGCTTGTTCCAGCCACTGATTGATCTCATTTCCCCCCGCATCCTGATGAAACTCGGACATGAGTATTTGATGGATCGCTTCATTTGTTAAAGCTCTTTTTCCACTGAGCAGGTCGAGCGCACGATGAATTGCAATACCACGCGTTTGGGCATGCTCGGCATCCAGATCATCATCTGAAATAAATGCTAGCGGCTGTTCACGATTGGCCTTACTGGGTGCAATCATGTGCTCTGATTTGGCCAGTGATTTTATCGGCTGCAGAAGTTCAGGTATGATTTTTAATTCAGGCAGAGTTGCTGAAGGTGTTTTTTTAATGCTATCCAGCTCGATTTTATGCTCGCCGAAAATATAATGAAATGAACCATCTTTATGTTCTTCGGTGATTGAAGCAATAGCTTTGTGAGCAAGCTGGTACCAGCCAGATGGTTTTTTTCTGGTAGCAACGCCGGAAATAAATAAATATTCACGTGCTCGTGTTAGCGCAACGTACAATAGATTTAATTGTTCACGAGCCTGTGCTTTGGCTTTCTTTTCCTGTACTTTTAGCGTCAGACTGTCGGTGTTTTGTTTGCTTAAAACCAGTTGCAGGCGCTCGGGTTGCTGGCTGTTTGCGGGCCAGTCGACCAATGTGCTGTGCGCATCATTATTATTGCTGCCACGATTACAGTCGGCCAGAAAAACTACAGGAGCTTCGAGTCCTTTGCTGGCATGAATTGTTAAAATAGTGACACGTTCTCCTGCTTCATTAACGTTTGGCTCATTGGGCGAGCTGGCTTCAGGTTTTCGTAAGCTACGCAGGTAGTGAAGGAAATGCGTCAGGCTAGGGTAACGTCCGGCATCCAGTTCAAGAGAAAGTTCGAGGAAACGCTGTAAATTGGTCTGTACGCGCAGTTTCAGTGTGTCGTCTACAGCGGCTGCATAACGTTGTAAAAGATTTGCCTCAGCGTAAATTCTGTCCAGTAAATCATGTACCGGTATGGTGTCTGCCAGCGCATGCCAGCGTGGTAATAGTTTGGCGGCGCGTGACAGCGGGTGTGAATTGCTCAGTCCTTCGGGTAACTTTTGTAATCGATCATACCAGTGAGGCGTGTCCTTGATTTCTGCCAGTGTAATGAGGTCTTCATCAGAAGCATCAAAGATGGGTGATTTAAGTACCTGCGCAATCGCAAGATTGTTGAACGGGGTGATCAGGCTATCGAGTAATTTTTCCAGGTCCTGAATTTCCAGATTATCCAGCAGGGTACCGCGTTTATCTGAAATGAAGGGAATCTCTCTTTCACGCAGGGCATGTTCGTATTCTTTGATTGGTTTGCGTGCGCGTACCAGAATCATGATATCGCCATGATTAATTGTGCGAACATTGCCATTGTCGTTGATGTAGTGCGGTGTTTCAGTCAGGTTTTTTATCTGCTCAGCGATCAAGGTGGCTTCATCCTGATACAGCGTGTTGATTTTTTCCTTGCGTGGCTCGAGCAAAGGGTTGCGCAGTGTGGTACAGGCGAGTTCGTCTTCTGTGTCATCTTCGGAAAGCTGGCACAGGGGGAATACGCTGACGTGTCCCGGTAATGTTTTTAAATGTGTATCGTGCTTGCTGAAGTTGGGCATGACCGCCTGCACTTCTTCCTGTTGAAAAACGTGGTTCACAAACTGGATGACGGCAGGCGATGAACGCCACGAAAAATCTAACGGAGCCGCCTGGGCGTCCAGGTGTTCGGTCAGCCATTCAGAAGCCTGTGCCTGCAAGGCAGGGTTGGCACGCCGGAAACCATAAATGGATTGTTTCTCATCACCGACCAGAAAGGCTGTGCGCCAGCGATCGGTAGAGCCAGCTGCCATTTCTTCAAATAGCGGTGCTAGTAGCTGCCACTGCGTTGGATTGGTATCCTGAAACTCGTCGATTAAGAAATGATCGATGCGTTGATCTACCTTGTATTGTACCCAAAGTGCATTATCCGAGGTGTTGAGTAGTTGATAGCAGTGCCACTCCAGATCGGTGAAATCCAGCATCCTGAGCTCGCGTTTGATACGCTGAAAAATCTCGATAAAATACTGTCCGGAAAAATACCAGGCCTGATTGATTTCGAGTGTACGCTGGCGTTTTAGATAATCCAGTGCCTCAATGAGTTGCTCACTTAAGCGGCTATGAATCTCAAGGAATTGATCCTGACCATCCGGCGTCATTTTTGCTTCCTGAGTTTTGCTTGCCTTGCGTGCTCGAGGTTCGCCTTTAGCGGTTAGAAAAACACCTTCAATCTTATTTAATGCGTCGAGATCAAAGCGAGCCTCACTCAGCAGTGTGACGATAATTTCGCTGTGGCTGGCATTAGTTTTTGTAGCATGTTTCGCCAGTAATTTTGCAAATTCGGATAATGCGGTTTTGGTGAAATCATTAAAGAATATCGCAACCGGATCTTTGTCATCCAATAACTGTAATTGTTGTCGTAATGCAGTCTGTGCATATTCGACAGGATTATCCTGATCAAAAGTATAAGCCCACCAGTCGCTACGATGTCCCAGCATACTGGAAAGTGAACTGCGTAAATTAGCGACGCTGTTGTTTTCCTGCATTAAAAAATCCAGCGAATGAGTCAGCTGGCTTTCTGTATTCTCGGTCGCCTTGGTGAATAATTCTTCCCAGGCCTGTTGCTCCAGCAAGCTGGTATCTTCGAGCAGCTCAAAACCCGGTGGCACGTTGGCCTCCAGCGGGAAACGCGCCAGAATATCCTGACAAAAGGAGTGAAAGGTTTGCAGGCGCACAGGGTTCAGGCTGTGCAGCGATTCTTCGTACAGACTACGTGCACGTTGCAGATTTTCAGGGGAAGCTTCTGTCTCTATGGCCTCCAGCATCTTGATTAGCTTATCATCCTCACAGCTGGCTAGCTCGTACAGGCGTTCATTCAGGCGTATCTGCATTTCAGCCGCCGCTTTGCGGGTAAAAGTCAGCGCCAGAATACTACCGGGCGTGGCACCTGCCAGCAGCAATCGAACAATACGGGTGATCAGTAGCCAGGTTTTACCACTACCGGCAGAAGCTGAGACAGTGGCGTTAATATCGGGCTGGCTGGCGGCAAGGCTGTTGGATACGGACATGCCAGCTAGCATAAGCAGATAAGTGCAGTCTGTAAACAGCCCAAAGCTTTTCACCGCAGAGGACGCAAAGAACGCAGAGTTTTTATTTGTGCTTCGCACAAATAACTATCAATTAGGTTTTCTCTGCGCCCTTTGTGCCCTCTGCGGTAAATGCTTTATGTTTTTGAGATTTAGTGCTGGAGGATTTAGGCCATGGCCTGTATATTAACCGCCAAACTACCAACCCAAACTAACTATGATCCATAAGGGTTTAATTCATGAGTAAATACGATGCCTCCGCGATTGAGGTATTAACCGGCCTTGAACCGGTGCAAAAGCGGCCGGGTATGTACACCGAAACCACTCGTCCCAACCATCTGGCGCAGGAAGTGATTGATAATAGCGTCGATGAAGCGGTCGCTGGTCATGCCAGTCATATTGAAGTGACTCTGTATAAAGATGGCTCGCTTTCTGTACGCGACGATGGTCGTGGCATGCCGGTGGACATACATCCCGAAGAAGGTATCCCCGGTGTCGAAGTGATTCTCACGCTTTTGCATGCAGGCGGTAAATTCTCCAACAAGAACTATGAATTTTCTGGTGGTTTGCACGGTGTCGGTGTATCTGTGGTGAATGCACTGTCATCCAAACTGGAAGTTGAAGTTCGTCGTGATGGTGCGGTACATGACATGGCTTTTGCGCACGGCGCGAAAACCAGCAAACTGAAAAAAAATGGTACCGTTGGTAAACGTAATACTGGCACCACCATTCACTTCTGGCCGGAGAAAAAATATTTTGATTCGGTCAATTTTTCCGTACCAAGACTGAAACATGTTTTACGCGCCAAGGCGGTTTTGTGTTCGGGTTTAAAAGTTGATTTCTTCGACGAGAAAAGTGGCGAAAAAGAATCCTGGCTCTACGAAGGTGGTCTGGAAGATTATCTGGGTGAGTATTTAGCCGACAGGGAAATTCTGCCAGAAGAACCTTTTTCCGGCAGCATGCAGGGCAATAACGAGCATATTGACTGGGCGCTGAGCTGGCAGGTTGAAGCCGGTGAATTGATGATTGGTGAGTCGTACGTTAATTTAATTCCTACTGCACAGGGCGGTACCCACGTAAACGGTTTACGTACTGGTTTGACCGAAGCTCTGCGCGAATTCTGTGAATTTAGAAATTTATTGCCTCGTGGTGTCAAACTTAGCCCTGAGGATGTCTGGGATCGTGTCTGTTACGTTATATCCGTCAAGTTAACTGATCCACAGTTCTCGGGTCAGACCAAAGAAAGATTGTCTTCACGTGAATGCGCCGCCTTTGTCTCCGGCGTAATTAAAGATGCATTCAGCCTGTGGCTGAACCAGCACACTGAAGCTGGTGAGGCGATTGCTACGCTGGCAATTGATAATGCACAGAAGCGTTTGCGTGCCGGTCGTAAGGTAGTACGCAAAAAAATCACTACGGGCCCGGCGTTGCCTGGAAAGTTGGCCGATTGTTCATCGCAAGATTTAGCTCGTACCGAACTGTTTTTGGTAGAAGGGGATTCAGCGGGTGGTTCGGCCAAGCAGGCGCGTGATCGTGAGTTTCAGGCGATTATGCCGCTGCGTGGAAAAATTCTTAACACCTGGGAAGTTGAACCCGATCAGGTATTAGCTTCTCAGGAAGTTCACGATATCTCTGTCGCGCTCGGTATCGAACCGGGCAGTAGTGAGCTGAAAGACCTCCGTTACGGTAAAGTTTGTATTCTCGCCGATGCGGATTCCGATGGTTATCACATTGCAACTTTACTCTGTGCGCTGTTCCTCAGGCACTTCCGTGCGCTGGTCGAAGCGGGTCATGTTTATGTTGCCTTGCCGCCTTTATTCCGTATCGATGTTGGTAAGCAAATTTTTTACGCGTTGGATGAATCAGAAAAACAGGGCGTACTCGATCGCATCGAAGCTGAAAAAATTCGCGGCAAAGTTTCCGTGTCGCGTTTTAAAGGTCTGGGTGAAATGAACCCCATGCAACTGCGCGTGACTACACTGGCGCCCGACACCCGGCGCCTGATCCAGTTGGTCGTCGAAAATGGTGACGATAGCAATAAGATGATGGACATGCTGCTGGCAAAAAAACGTGCATCAGATAGAAAACAATGGTTAGAGAAGAAAGGTAATCTAGCAGAAGTCTAGATTTCTGAATCAGCACTTATGAATAATAAAATATTGAGTGATCACATATGAGTGACCAATCCGAAATTGATTTTGAAGGCATAGAGCAACAACCGATGTCGGTGTTCACCGAGAAGGCGTACCTGGATTATTCCATGTACGTGATACTCGACCGTGCATTACCGTACATTGGCGACGGTTTAAAGCCAGTGCAGCGCCGCATTGTTTATGCGATGTCTGAGTTAGGCCTTAACGCGACGGCCAAGCACAAAAAATCAGCGCGTACCGTTGGTGATGTACTGGGTAAATACCACCCGCATGGTGATAGTGCCTGTTATGAAGCCATGGTATTGATGGCGCAGCCTTTCTCCTATCGTTATCCTTTAGTGGATGGTCAGGGTAACTGGGGTTCGTCGGATGATCCTAAATCATTCGCTGCTATGCGTTACACCGAATCTAAACTGGCCGCTTATACCGAAGTGCTATTGTCCGAATTAGGTCAGGGTACGGTGACATGGCAACCAAATTTTGATGGCTCGCTGGAAGAACCGGAAACACTGCCAGCGCGTTTGCCGAATGTATTATTGAATGGTGGCACCGGCATTGCTGTCGGTATGGCGACTGATATTTTGCCGCATAATTTGCGAGAAGTGGCGAGTGCCTGTATTCGTTTGCTGGAAAGCCCGAAGAGTACGCTGGAAGATTTGTGTGAGCATATTCAAGGGCCGGATTTTCCCACCGAAGCTGAGATCATTACACCACGTGCAGATATAATTGAAACTTACCGTACTGGCCACGGCAGTATTCGCCAGCGTGCCTGTTACGAGAAAGAAGATGGTGCGGTGATTATTACCGCGCTGCCTTATCGCGTTTCCGGTAACAAAGTACTTGAACAAGTGGCACAACAGATGATCGCGAAAAAACTGCCGATGGTAGAGGATTTACGCGACGAATCCGATCACGAAAATCCAACACGTCTGGTGATCGTGCCGCGTTCTAATCGCGTCAATGTTGAAGAATTAATGAACCATCTTTTTGCGACCACCGATCTTGAATCGAGTTATCGCGTCAACATGAATATGATCGGCATCAATGGCCGTCCACAGGTAAAAGACCTGAGGATGGTGCTCGATGAATGGCTGAAATTCCGTACCGTCACCGTGCGTCGTCGTCTGCAATGGCGATTGGATAAAGTAAACGCCCGTCTACATATTCTTGATGGCCTGTTGATCGCATTTTTGAATATCGATGAAGTCATTGCCATCATTCGCGAAAATGACAAACCAAAACCTGTGTTGATGTCACGTTTTGATATTTCGGATATTCAGGCAGAAGCGATCCTGGATTTGAAATTACGTCATCTGGCCAAGCTCGAAGAAATGAAGATTCGTGGTGAGCAGGATGAGCTGGCAACAGAACGGGATTACCTTGAAAAAATTCTTGGTTCGGCTACACGTTTGAAAACACTCATCCGCAAAGAAATTTTGGCAGATGCTGAAAAGTACGGTGATGATCGACGTTCACCGATTGTTGCACGCGATACAGCGCAGGCCATGGATGAAAGTACGCTTATCCCGAGTGATCCGATCACTGTTGTACTTTCAGCCAAAGGCTGGGCGCGTGCTGCAAAAGGTCACGAGATTGATGCGCAAAAACTGAATTATAAATCCGGTGATCAATTTCAGGCCGCAATCACAGGTCGAAGTAACCAGATGGCTGTGTTTATGGATAGCACAGGGAGGGCTTACACGCTGCCCGCACACAAGCTGCCATCAGCACGTGGTCAGGGTGATCCGCTCACCAGCTACTTTACACCACCCGCAGGCGCAGGTTTTGTCTCGGTGATGATGGGGCAACCGGATGATCTTTATTTATTGAGCAGTTCTTTCGGTTATGGTTTTGTTGCAAAGTTGGGTGATATGCAGGCGAAAATAAAATCCGGTAAAGCCGTGCTCAATGTCGGCAAAGAAGCCAAAGTGCTGCCTCCAGTTAAAGTTCGTGACCTGGAAAATGAACAGATCGTTGCGATCAGCTCTGAAGGTCATATGGTAGTTACCCCACTGGAACAGTTACCGCAAATGGCACGAGGCAAGGGTAATAAAATTATCAATGTGCCCAGCAAGAAGTTGAAAGCGGGTGAAGAAGAAATAGTTGCCTCAACATTGTTACGAGCTGATGAGAAATTGATAGTACATTCAGGTAAGAAATACAAAACAATGAAACCAGCAGAATTGGAGATTTATGCTGGTGAAAGAGGAAGACGGGGTTTGAAGTTACCAAAGGGATATCGGAATGTGGATGACCTGGTGGTTGAGTATCAGCTGGTGAAGGACTAGGTTTTCTGGGATTGACGAATTCATAGAGAATGAATTCGAGTATCCATTTTGAGCTGACTCCACAGGAACAAATACCATGGAGGTGTTTGTAGTTTGAATGTGTTTTGTGACAGAAGGAAGAAGTTTTATTTGTTATTCCGTATATGGAATGATGAGACTATTATCCGCCCATATCCGTAAAATCATAATTCATTATGGGTGATGGTTCCTGTAAGAAATAACCCTGAATAAAGTTAACACCCATGCCCCAGAGTACAGACAGGCTGGCGGCATCAGGTACAAACTGTGTAATGGTTAACTTGCCACGTTCAGTCGCCTGTGCGGTGAGTTGTTGAATGATTTCCTGATTTTTCGTATTTTCAAACAAGTCTTCCATAAAGCTTCTATCGAGTCGAATGTAATCCACGTCAATATGATCAAGTAACTGGAACGGATTGGCACCAGTACCAAAATCATCGAGTACGAAACCACATTTTATTCTCTTCAGGTTTTCACACATGGTTTTTGTGTATTTCAGGTTGGTTACTGCGGCTGTTTCTTTAACTTCGAAAATCAGGCAGTCGGCAGGTAGTTCTTTCTCTTTGATCTGGAAGTCCAGCCAGTCAATCAGGCTTTCATCTTTAAGTGAGGGAGCAGATAGTTTGATGAAAAAGCGTGTGCGTTTGCCTTTTTTCCAACGTGTCTCCAATACTTGTAAGGTGCGAGTTAATACCCAGCGATCGACGGCTATAGCCATGCCAATACGTTCAGCAGCTGGAAAAAAGTCCTGAGGCATGACCAGGTTGCCATCATCAGTTTTTAAGCGTACAAAAACCTCATAGCGTTCGTCAGTGTCGCCATGAAGGCTGACAATGGGCTGATAATGAAGAACAAATTTATTCTTCATTATCGCATCAGTGAGTTGTCCTCTAAATTTAGAATCAGCTTCTTGTCGAGTCAATTCGCCTTCTTTAGGGGCGTAAACACTGATTTGGTTGCTGCCATGGCTAACGGCTTCATCAGAAGCCTTTTCTACACGGGCTAGAACTTCATTGCATTCGGGTGAGTGTTGGTCGATCAGGGCTATACCGACACTACAGGTTGTATTGATGTTTTCATCATTAATGCTAACTTCAAAATCAGCGACTTTTTCTTGAATTTCTCGTGCATAGCTTTCAATTGAGTCTTTATCATGATCGCGAGTAATGATGGTGAAACTGGCATGTGTGTATCGTGATAAAATGTCATTTTCGTGAGTGGCTTCCAGAAATACTGCAGCAACGGCAACAATGTATTTGTCAGCACCGACAACACCCACTTCATTTTTAATGTTGTCAAAATTATCGAGGCGTAGCTCCATGATGGCAGCGGTTTCTTCATTGCCTTCACATTCAGAGATAATGGTTTCAACTTCTTCAAGACAGTGCTGGCGATTGAATAAGCCTGTTAGCTGATCTTTTTGGCTGAGTAATTTTAATTGTCGTTCAAGTTCTTCGTTGCTCACATCCTCCTGGCGAATAACGACCTGTATGCATGGTTCACCTTCGATGCGCGCGGCTGAAAATTCCATTTCACCGTCAAATTCCTTGCCGTCGGGTTTATGTAAACGGGTTTCCAGTTTTTCGAGGCCGTCATCCTTTTTCATATAATTGCGCAGGAAAACTTTGAAATCATCACGACTATCATTTGCGACCATATCGAGAATGGGAATGCCTTCAAGCTCATCAGACTGCTCGATGTCAAATAACTCTAGATAAGACTCGTTAGAGTAGACGTGCATGCCTTCATGGATATAGGCAATGGCGTCACGTGAGCTGTCGAGTAAAGAATTACAGCGACGTTCAGACTCATCTAATGTTTTTTTCAGTGCCTGGTTTTCTTTCCAGTTACGATAAGCACGCACCTCGCGCTTGATAACCTGAGTAAGATGTTGCATGTCCTCGTAGGAGGACAGATCCATGGCTCCTGCGCTGATTGCTTCAGCTGTACTCGCATTTGAGTCAGTCTTATCGACAGCAATAACAGGAACGGGAGCATTGCCTGTATTTTCTTTGATGATTTTACAGGTTTCTTTAAGGCTAATTAATTCCATGCCTTGTGAGTACAGCACCAAATCGGGTTGATGTGTTTTCATGGCATCAATCAGGTCTTCATCATCCTCTACGCGGGATGATCGGGTAGCATAGCCCAATGATCTCAGTGTACTGACAACTTTTTCTTCGGTATCGAAAGAGTCATCAACAATAATCAGGTTAATGGTTTTTTCAGCCATTGTTTTTTAGAATCCATTAG
>JAGLQT010000109.1 GCA_023136715.1 Gammaproteobacteria bacterium
TCATCGGCCAGCATGCGTATCTTTTTCAGCGGCTGATCAGAAATAGTGTACGGTGCATGGGGTGCAAAGGCGGTGTCGACCAGCTCGTTGCCGCGATATTTATCGTGCACAATCAATCCCTTATCGATGTATTCATCCGCATCGCGAGCCCAGATAGTCGGGAAGTCGAGTGCAATCAGGCCGACAGTAGCTCGTATACCAGCCTTGTTGGCCACACGGGCGGCAATATCGGGGAAAAAGTACATGTCATTGAAGCAGGTGGTGCCGCTACGCAGCATTTCTGCGCAGGCTAGTTCTGTGCCCAGTTGTACAAAATCTTCATTTACCCATTGGCTTTCAGCTGGCCAAATGTGATTATTTAGCCAGTCCATCAGGGCAAGGTCGTCGGCCAGTCCGCGGAACAGACTCATCGCAGCATGGGTGTGGGCATTAATCAGGCCGGGTATCAGGGCGTGGTCTGAGTAATCAATTTCAGTTTGAGCCAGGTAGTTTTCTTTAGCCTTGTCAGTAGGCAGAATATCGAGAATACGTTCTTCGTGAATAGCGATACTGTGATCAGCTAGACAGTGCTTGTTTCCATCTACAGGGATAATCCAGCGAGCGTGCAGTAAAGTATCAATATTTTTCATGCAGCGAAGATACCTGTTGTGCCATGCCCGTGCAATACTAAGCGGTATATAATGCTGGTATTTTAAGCGTTTACTGTGATTTTGTTGGGCTAAATGGTATAAAAGCCACAGTAATTTAATTGTTCAGAATATTTAAGAAAAGGAGCTAGTTATGTTTACCCAATATTTTCGTAATTTTATGAGTGTGCTTTTGGTGCTGGGTTTGGTTGCTGGTGTAGCCGCCTGTAAGCCGATTGTTAAACGTGAAGATCCCAATTCAGTTAAAGACCTGAGCGGTAAATGGAATGACACAGATTCAAGAAAAGTATCACAGGAAATGATTCAGGATGTGTTGTCCCGACCATGGTTGAATAAATTTACAACTAAAAAAGGTCAGATGCCTACAGTGATTGTCGGCAAGGTGCGTAATTTGTCTCATGAACATATCAATACACGAACTTTTATTTCGGATATTCAACGAGCTTTGATTAACTCTGGCGAAGTTAGCTTTGTTGCTTCCAGCGAAGAGCGAGGTGAGATTCGTGGTGAACGTAAAGATCAGGATCTGCATGCGTCTGAAGAAACCAGAAAGGGAATGGGTAACGAAGCTGGCGCTGACTTTATGTTGAAGGGTTCTATAAATACTCTTATCGATGCCATTGAGGGAGAGCAAGTGCGTTTTTATCAAATTGATTTGACCTTAATCGACCTGGCCAATAATCGTGTGGTTTGGGCTGGCCAACAAAAAATTAAGAAATCAGTTGAGCGTAGTGGTGTTCGTTTTTAATTCTTTCATTTAATTAGAGTTGCTTTATGTATCATCAGGGAGTGAGGAAATTGGTTGCACGTAATAAGTTAAGTCGAGTGCTTGTTTTATCTAGTGCTACGATATTCTTGTCGCTATCTTTAACAGCTTGTACGACTTTGGGTAAGAAAGCCGGGTCGATGCAAGCTGAGTTAGCAGCAGGTCATGTTGGTAATGCCCTGGCTATTGTAGAGGCGAGGGACTTGCAGCAAAAGGATGTGTTAGTGAGTCTGAACAAAGGCATGTTGCGGCGTATTAAAGGTGATTATCAGGGCAGTAATCGTGTATTTGAAGTCGCCAAACAACAAATTGAAGAATTGTATGGTGTCAGTGTTTCTGAGCAGGCGGGCGCATTGATTATAAATGACACTATGCGTAGTTACTCGGGTGATCGATACGAACAGGTGTTGCTGCATGCTTATATGGCAATGAATTATATTCAGCAGGATGATCTTGATGCGGCGCGCGTTGAAATGCTGCAAGCCAATGTAAAAATGCAGGAGTGGGGAGAGCAGCCAGAAGAAGATCCTTTTGTGCGCTATCTGTCCGGGATTATTTTTGAGACGCTCGGTGAAAAAGATCAGGCACTGGTCGCATACCGTCAAGCAAAGGATGCTTATAAATCGACCATGGACAAGCAAAAACTGAATGTTCCAGCTGTACTTAAAAAAGATTTATTGCGCAGCCTGGCTAATGAAGGGTTCAATGATGAGCTTCGTCGTCTTAAAAAAGAATTTAAGATTAAGAGGTTTAAGCCCAGGGCTTTGGCCAGGGGATATGGTGAGCTTGTTGTTGTTCTTAATAGCGGCATAGCTCCCATTCGTAAAGAAAATTCGATTGTGGTAAATACCAGTGGTGAGGTGGTTGATACGGTTAAAATAGCAGTGCCATCATATCCACAATCGAAGCAACGTTTTCATGCTCGATTAGTTACTGATCATAAGGTGTCGGCAAATTTAGAGGTGATTGAGGATATTGATGCGCTAGCAAGGGCTGCACTCGATGCTGAGATGCCATTGATTATCACGCGCGCTATTGCGCGTGCGGTGATTAAGCATGAAGGGCAGGAGAAAGTTGAAGAAAAGCGTGGTGCGCTGGCGGGGTTTCTGGCAACTGTGGTGAATATTGCGACTGAGCGTGCAGATGTTCGAAGCTGGACTACCTTGCCACAAACAATCCAGTTGGCCAGAGTGAGACTCCCTAAAGGCAAGCATAAGGTCAATATCGAAATCTATAATGCTGCTGGAACCCTGGTTGATACGATTAAAAAAGAAGTGAATATTAAATCGAGACAGAGTTCTTTCATAACTGAGCATTGGCTTGCACCCAATATGTCTTTGCATGTGGTGTCTAACAAGTAAGCCGCCAAATACAACAGGAAACTATGATGCAATTTAGTTTTAATAAATCATTCTTAAAAAACCAGATTTTATTACCTTGCTTATTATTGACTGGTTGTATGCAGTCAACTTCTGCGGTGAATGCTGAGCAACCTAACTGGATTAATGGTGAGTCGTCGAGATATCCAAACTCTCAGTATGTGGTGGCTAGTGGTTCAGCATCAAATGTGGAGCTCGCTAAAGACCGTGCTCTGGCAAACTTGACTAAGGTTTTTGAACTGCGAATTCGTGAATCATCAACCACACGGCAGGACGTTCAGGTTGTTAATCAAAATGGTTCGGAGTCGGTCAATAAGTCGCAGCGCATAATGCAAAACGTCAATATACAAACTAATAAGATTATTGATGGTGCACGAGTGGCGGAACAATGGAAGTCACCAGATCTGACACATTATGCTTTGGCAGTGCTGAATCGTCATCAAGCTGGCAGTAATATCCGTGAAGAAATGTCCCGCATTGATAAGGAAGCTGATT
>JAGLQT010000011.1 GCA_023136715.1 Gammaproteobacteria bacterium
ATGCGATTATGGCTGATATGGATGGGGTAATTCACAAACTCAAACAACTTCGTGCAATGGGCATCAGTATTGCTATTGATGACTTTGGCACGGGTTACTCATCACTCACCTACTTGCACAAACTTCCGATCCATACGCTAAAAATAGATCGCAGCTTCTTGCAGGATGATCGCTTTGCCAATGACGAGCACACCATAGTAAACACTATCGTTGCCATGGCAAAAGGCCTAAAACTTAATGTCATTGCCGAGGGTGTCGAAACTCAGGCACAATTAGATTATCTACGTGAAATAGGCTGCAATGAAGCACAGGGATTTTTAATGGGTAAGCCTCTCGATCACGCTATCATTGAAAAAATGCTGGAACAACAACCTTTCTCTTTACCCGATGCAAATAAATCTGGGCTTAGCCTGCCGAGTAATCAACACTGAGAAATGAGAGTTTCTGTGCTGATGGCACTCACTTAATCGATAAATTTATCGACGCATTCCATACAGCGAGTAGTGGTTGGGTCAACAAAAAGCCGGCGAATATCGATCTCTTCGCCGCAGACATAACAGCAGCCATAATCATCTGATTCAATACGCCGTAAGGCAGCATCAATCTTCACCAGGTTCTCTTTACGTCGCCTAACCGTTTCTAATGCCATTTGTTGCGATTGCATGGCATCCATACGAGATAGCCTGCCAACCCTGGTTTGATCCAGCTCAACAGGGTCACTAGTATCTTTGAGGGTTTCTTCTATTTCCTGCAGCTCTGACCTTAAGCGAAGAAGATTATCTTTTATTTTTTCAATCTCTATTTCGATCATAGCTTCATTCCATTTTTTAAGAAATTAATTATTTGACAACATACTCAAATATTAAAACCTTCAAACCCTTGCCCGGTACTGCTTCGCGAAACACATCAGGTGCAGAAATTCTTTCCTTGAGCTTACACTCGGGGCATTTCTCAGCAACCATATCAAGAAGAAAGCTTTCACCTAGATCAGGTGAATTAAGGCACAGCATTAGCTGACCACCGGGATTCATGAACTCAGGAATGCGGCGAATGATCTTTTTATAATCTCGCTGAATATCAACACTACCTTTTTGCAGGCTGGGCGGGTCACAAATCAACAGATCATAAGGCCCACGCTTTTTTATCCTGGAGAAAGACTTGAAGATATCGACACCCTCAAAAGCAACCCGCCTGGTATCCTGCTGATTTAATCGATGATTATCCCGCCCCCTACTCAGCGCAGATTTACTCATATCCATATTCAGCACATGCTCTGCATCACCCGCCAATGCCGCCACAGAAAAAGCACAGGTATAGGCAAACAAGTTAAGTACACGTTTACCTTGCGCATGCTCACGAACCCAGTCATGGCCATTGCACATATCAAGAAAAAAACCTGTGTTTTGTGTAACACCTAAACGAAGCTGGTATTTAAGACCTAACTCATCCACCACCAATTCGGAGATTTCATCACCCGATAATAACTCAAAGGGAGACATGTGTAGGTAGCGATATTGAACTTGCACGGATCGACAATCGGGTAAGCGTGACTGTAACAATTCAGCCATCAGCATCAGGCTATTTCGGTCTTCTTCTCGATAGAGCGTAATCAAGGCAACCGGCGGCAACCAGTCGATACTAACGTGCTCAAGCCCTTCAAATACATGACCTCGACCATGCAGGAGTCGTCGGCACTGCTCAATTCCATTGACCTTTTGAGAATCAAAATCTATGAGCATCGCTATAGAATCAATGGTATTAGTTGATTCATTCATATATGTAATTGGATATTATTAATTGGTGGTTTTAAATTAACAGGACAGACGGTTTTTTCTGAAGGAGAGATACTCAGGAAGCACACTCTAGCCAATATGTAATTCTTCCATAAAATAACAGACACAATCCTGTCTTATTGCTTTTTCATTTCTTGTGTACATTGATAATGTAACTGCCTTTTTAAACAGCAGCTTATCGTTATCTATTTCAATATATTCATCTGTCACATCTTCACTGCTTTCACTACTGACAATAACTAATTTTTCTTTTGTCGCATCCACGGTCGCAAACTCAGTGCCCGGATGAATCTGGTGAAAATTTTTATCATCCAGTTGCTCGCTTAAGCAAATATCACAGTCGTTATTACTGATGTTATCGCCTATGCTGATTGTTTGCGGAATCAGGACACGTGCAACGGTGTGATAAAGTTTTAAATTATTACTATTATGTGATGACAGGTCGTCCAGCTCCAGAATTGATTCCAGATAAGCGAGCGCGTGATCTTCACCGGACCTGTCACCCGACTGACCGCATTCAAGCACAGCCGACGGGCAAAAATCAGAAAACGCGGATGATTGCACGCCTTTGGGGCTGGTGAAATAAACTGCAATATCACTAAACTTTGACGCCAATACGAGCCCGTGTGGATTGAGAATATTAATACATCCGTAATGCGGATTTTTTCCTGTATTGTTGTGTATATCGATACTGGCGAATGGTTTTTTCTTCCGCATTACATGCGTCACCAATTGCATCATATCTTTTTCTGGTGAGTCACCATGATGACTGCCTGGCCAGATACGATTGTAGTCATCCTGATCATCCAGACGCCGTTGGTTCTCTTTTGCTGCCGCCACATTACCTACAAACAATGAAATGGCTCTTGGTAATGGCTGCTCCCTGTATTTATTTAATAAACGCTGAATCGCGTATAAGCCCGTTGTTTCATTACCATGCAACAAGGTACAGATAAACAGTGGCTGCGGATTAATACCTTCCAGGTGAAATAATGTCGGCGTTTTTAATACCTCATGTAAATCTTCCGCCTTTGCGGTAAGAAATTCATCGGATATATTGGTCATCTGATTTAGCATTATGTTGTCTCAAAATCCCATTCATGTACTGGCTGACCGGTTTTCTGGTTCTTCAGGTAGTTTAGGGTGAGCCGGGCTCTGTCATCTTGATGTGCATTAAGGAAATTTAACTGCCACTCACTGCCTGTTTTATTTTGTTCGACGCGCTGCTCGATAACCGAAAGATAACGCTTTGCATCTTGCTGACTAATACCCAGTTTATATAAGCCAGTTTCAGCCTGATCAAGCAGTTTATCGAGAATGATATTTTGCAGTGTGTCGTTATTACCATTAAGCCAACTGGTTTTATGTTTTAAACCCAGCTGCGCAGAACGATAAAAATCATTTTTCGCATCAGCAAATAGTATGGAATGTTCAGGCGCTTCGTCAGCAGTGGCGTAGTAATGCACCAGTCCATAATAAAACGCGATATTGGCAATATTATCAATCGTTGATGGCGCACTGGCGCATACCCGATGCTCAATGCGCAAGTGTGGTTTCTTATCCTCATCGAAACCAATCAAAGGTCGGTTCCAGCGCCAGATCGTGCCATTTTGTAATCGCAAATGTTTTATTTCTGAAATATCTGCCTGGTAATGCACCGGCAGCAGCACGGGGAAATGCTCAAGGTTTTCCAGGAAACATTCATATATCGATTCACGGGCATAACCCGTACCAAAACTGACGCGTTGAACTGGCCCTGAAGCTGCACCGCCATAACCTCCGGCAGGTACCGCCTGCTCAAAAACAGGAATACGCGTCTCCTGCCACAACCGCTTACCAAACAAACACGGTGAGTTAGCACTTACTGCTACCATTGGCGCAGACAATAAAATTGACGCATTGTAATAACGCGTAGCGACGTCCTGTGGAACCTGTATATGAATTTGCAAAGAGGTTGCAGCCGCTTCCAGCATTACATCCTTGTGGCTTACATGCAGATGTTCTGTGCCATTGATATTTAACTCAATCTCAAGCCCATTACGTTGCCGTAAAACCTGCTCGTTGAGCGCCCTGTATCGATCTAGCAAGGATATATTTTTTATTGTGAGATCACTATCGCGCAAGGTCGGTAGAATACCAATCCCCAGAATATTACTATCAAGTGATTCAGCCGTGGTTGAACACTGTTGCCACAATTTATCTAACTTATACTCAAAGCTTGATAAAACTTTATTAGTTAATGGTTCTGGCTCTACATTAAGTTCGATATTGAACTTTGCCAGCTCAGGGCTCAATAAAGCATTATTTGCCTGATTTAGAAACTCTTCATTGAGTGCGACTGGATTACCCGATTTATTAATCAACCAGGATTCAAGCTCATAACCTGCCATTATCGGTGACAATGAAAACTGACGATTTTCAAACCAGCCTTTTACCAATCTCGTTTCTTCCTCAAGTCGAGAAACAAATTGCTGGTAATCTGATTTATTAAAACGGCTATATTTTATTTCTTCGCCCATGCTCTGAGTCTAGTCTAAAAAAGATTTTGAAGTAAGATGGGGGAAATAATAACAGCCGGTTGAAAGTCGCCGCTTACATTCGATATATAGCTATTCTGAGACTCATGCCCTTTGTGCCAACCCTCTAGCTGCCCTCCCTCACACGCTGACAATACGCTTTGGGTTGAGGTTTTTCTACAGCATCGGCAATGGCAGAAACAATCACACCAAGCTCTTCTGGTGATATCGCACTCATAACTCGTCCTAATAACTTTGGATCGACATCGGCATAAGAAACCGTTCCGTTTTTCAAAGTCACAACAATCCCTGCCATATGATAACCCTGTTGATTTTCCTTTTCTTCATCATCAGTCATTTGCTGACTCATATCCATCAATGCTTCGTATTTTTCATCAACCGCATCAAGCAGCTCATCATCCAGGTCTTCTGGTATTTTTATTTCATAAGTATCATCACCAATTTCCACATCAGGCGACACACCCTTTGACTTCAACCAGTCGACAAATAAAAGAAAAGTTTTTTCATGGAACAGAACATATTCAAGCATTGTTTTTTATCACTCTTTAATAAAAAATACTTTATTGATAATTAGGCCAGGCTTCGTAAAATCAACTCAACCTTCCTGGCCGCGACCTGCAGAAATAACAAGAGACTAAAACAAAAAAACCTCTTTGTTTAAAGAGGCTTTTTAATTTATAGAATAATGAAAATTTTAATACTCTCTCAACAACAGCGACTTACCGGTCATCGATGGCGCTAGCTGTAAACCCATCAACTGCAACACGGTTGGTGCAATCGAACTTAATGAAGCACCCGGCCTTAAATGCCAGTTCACTTCGTCAATCACCATGCAAGGCACAGGGTACAAAGTATGCTGCGTGTGAGGTTCCTGCGTGACCGGATCAACCATCTCATCGCAATTACCATGATCGGCCGTGAGCACTACTGAATATTCAGCTTTAACGGCGGCGTCGAGTACGCGGCCGACTTCTCTATCCAGAGCTTCAACGGCTTCAATAACCGCTTCACGTACTGCAGTGTGGCCAACCATGTCACCATTGGCAAAGTTAACCAGAATAAAACTATGCTCGCGTTTTTCCAGCGCGTCGATAATGGTATCGGCGACTTCAGCGGCACTCATTTCCGGTTTTTTATCGTAGGTGGGTACATCCGGTGAATTGATCATGACGTGATCTTCACCGGCGAAAGGTTTTTTCTTACCTCCGTTAAAGAAATAAGTAACGTGTGCGTATTTTTCAGTTTCGGCACAATGCAGCTGCTTATAACCCGCGCGACTAACCACAGATGCCAAAGTGTATTGAGGGCGTTCTGGCGCATAACCAATCGGCAATAAAAACTCGGGATCGTACTCGGTTAAGCAGGTAACGGTTGCTCCGACATAACCAGCAACATCAAAGTCATCAAAATCAGCCTGACTTAAGGCTGCTGCTAACTGACGTGGTCGATCATTGCGGAAATTGAAAAAGATAACGCTGTCACCCGAATCAACCCGCTCGCCACCTGCCAGCACAGTTGGCTTGATGAACTCGTCGGTTTCATCGTGAGCATAAGCAGTTTCAATCGCATAACGCGCATTTTCAGCCTGTATGCCCTCGCCTAACACCATGGCATTCCATGCTTTCTCGGTTCGATCCCAGCGATTATCCCTGTCCATTGCATAATAACGACCAGATAAGGTTGCGATGCAACCCCCGGCATCTTCCAGTGCATTTTCCAGTTCATTCAGATAAACCATGGCCGACATCTGCGCAGTATCACGACCATCGGTAATCATATGCACGACGGGTTTGGCTTTGCGATCCATACACATTTTGATCAAGGCCAGCAAATGGCCAAGATGACTATGCACACCACCATCAGACACCAGACCAACCAGATGGACAGGACGGTCACCTGCATTGGCATCTTCAATAGCTGCGACCAGTGCAGCATTCTCAAAGAATTCACCACTCTCTATTTCATCGTTGATACGAACCAGATCCTGGCGCATAACAGCACCACAACCCAGTGTCATATGACCCACTTCGGAATTACCCATCTGTCCATCGGGTAAACCCACGGCTTCACCACAGGCGTCCAGTGTTGTATGGGGGTTTCTGGAGAAATATTCGTCCAGCCTGGGTGTATTGGCTTCCTGAACCGCATTATTGATACGGCTAGGGTTAACACCTACCCCATCAAGGATCATTAGAAGAGTCGGCCTGCGGGGTACAGTTCTTGTTTCGGCCACTATGATTTTTCCTGTCGTTTTATGTCGTTTTTCATTGCATCGAATTTTACACTATCACGCTATTCACATGAAGATACTATTCAAGATTTATCACTATCCCGATTTAGATCATCTTCTATACGTTCCATGTCATCGAACATCTTGTTCACTTCTTCTTCGCTTTTAAAGCCAGATTCTTCTTCGACAATATCGTAATCCGCTTCTTCAGCGTCCGCTTCTGTGCGTGCAATTCTCTCTTTGAGGAAAATCCGGGACATGATAAGGCCGGCTTCAAACAGAAACAGCATGGGCAAAGCCAGTAGTGTCTGTGAGATGACATCTGGAGGCGTAATCAGCATACCAATAACAAAAGCACCGACAACTATATATGGACGTTTTCCAGCCAGGCGTGCAGGCGTGGTGGCACCGGCAGCAATCAACAAAAAGGTGGCAACGGGAATTTCAAACGCCAGACCAAAAGCAAAAAAGATGGCTATCACAAAATCCAGATACTGGCCGATGTCGGTCATGACCTCGACGCCCGCAGGTGTCACGCCCAAAAAGAAATCGAACAAAATAGGCAGAATAATAAAATGTGCAAAAGCGATGCCGCAATAAAACAGCAAGACACTGGAAGCCAGCAAGGGTACCGCTAGACGCTTTTCATGCTTGTACAAACCGGGTGCGACAAAACCCCAAATTTGATGCAGGGTGTGTGGGATAGTGAGCAACACCGACAACAACAAAGCCAGTTTGAGCGGGACCAAAAAGGGCGAGGTTACGCCGGTCGCTATCATCGAGGTGCCTTCGGGCATCTGCGCTAATAATGGCGCGGCGGCAAAGCTGAAAATTTCTTCCGAAAAGGCAAATAAGATTAAAAAGGTAACCAGTATTACCAGCACAATCCACATCAGGCGATCGCGTAACTCGGTTAGATGTTCCATCAAACCTTGTTCAGGGGAGCTGTCGTCTTGGTCTTCCACTTATCTCAATACCTTAAAATTTTTACTGCTGAAATTCGTCAGTGATTCAGGTATTGAAACTTAACGAACTAGAAATGCTTTATTCAGGATTCTTTATCTGTTGATCTACTTTTTCTTCTTCGTCAACTACTGAGGGCTCTTCGCTAATTGTAGACGACTCTCCACTAGCAACCAATTCTTCTTCGCTAGCAGGTGTTTCTTCTACAATATTGTGAGTATGTTCATGCGTACCCAGCAAATCATCAGCACTCATTCTCGAGGATTGATTGACCTTCTGCTGCAATTCATTGAGCTGAATTTCCTGATTGTGAATAACACGCTTGAACTCAGAAATATCAAATTCCTGCTCAACTTCACTTTTAACGCCCTCAATATATCGCCGCCCTTTACCTACCCATAAACCCAGAGTACGTGCAGCACCGGGCAGGCGTTCTGGCCCAATCACCACCAGCGCCAAAATCAGGATGAGAAGTATTTCCCAAAAACCAACATCAAACATAATATTTTTTTGCCTGAGCCCAAGCCTAAGATAATCGAACCTGAACTAATCAAACCAGGTTAATTAAACTTTATCCTGATCTTTGGTTTTTACTTCTGCATCAACGACATCGCCTTCTTTTTCTTCAATCTGACTGTCTGCACTATCGCTGCCATCTTTAACGGCTGATTTAAACCCTTTGACTGCAGAGCCAATATCGCCACCCAGATTGCGTAATTTTTTTGTACCGAATAATAAAATGACGATACCCAGAACAATCAATAACTGCCAAATGCTAATACCCATTTCTTTTCTCTCTCGTCTTTAGTTATCTATATAAAACTAGCGTGAAGCCTTCTCATCCAGACCCGAAACACCAAAACGTCGTCCCAGCTCCTGCAAAACATCATCGGGCTTCAAACCCTCATTCGCCAGCAATACCAGTGTATGGAACCAAAGATCAGCGACTTCATAAACCAGCTTATCTTTATCGCCATCCTTTGCTGCCATCACTGTCTCAGTAGCTTCTTCACCGATTTTTTTGAGTATAGCATCCAAACCCTTGTGGTACAGACTGGCCACATAGGACGAATCAGCCTCTGCCGATTTACGCTGCTCAAGAATATCTGCCAGCTGCTGAAGGATTTGATCACTCATTATTTATTACCATATATATCTTTCGGATCTTTGATCACGCTTTCAACTTCGACCCATTCATCACCCTGAAGTTGCCGATAAAAGCAGCTTTCTCGGCCCGTATGGCATGCAATACCACCGGCCTGTTTCACTTTCAACAGAATGACATCTTCGTCACAATCAAAATACATATCCAAAACTTGCTGAACATGTCCGGATTCCTCACCCTTATGCCACAGCTTCTGACGTGAACGTGACCAGTAAACAGCTTCTTTTTTCTGCGCGGTAAGATTCAGAGACTCGCGATTCATCCAGGCGAACATCAGCACCTTACCCGACTCAGAATCCTGGGCGATGACGGGGATCAAGCCATCATCATTAAATCGTATTTCCTCTAACCACGCTTCTGACATATTTGCGCCGCCTGTTACAGGCGCACCTCGATACCGCGATCAGCCATTTTCTGCTTAGCTTCACCCACAGTGTACTCGGCAAAATGGAAAATACTGGCGGCCAGTACAGCATCGGCTTTGCCTTCCAGCACGCCTTCGGCCAGATGATCAAGATTACCAACACCACCCGAGGCAATCACCGGTACCGGTACCGCTTCGGCAATGGCGCGAGTTAGTTCCAGATCAAAACCAATCTTGGTGCCGTCTCTATCCATGCTGGTCAATAAAATCTCGCCAGCACCAAAGTCGGCCATTTTTACCGCCCACTCGATGGCATCTAAACCTGTTTCTTTACGGCCACCGTGGGTAAATATTTCCCAGCGATTTGGCTCACCTTCATCGCTAACTTTTTTGGCATCAATTGCCACCACGATGCATTGTGAGCCGACGCGATCCGAGACTTCTTTTACAAATTCAGGGTTAAACACCGCAGCGGTATTAATCGCAACTTTATCGGCGCCGGCGTTCAACATGCGCTGTACGTCTTCAACACAGCGTATACCACCACCGACAGTTAAAGGAATAAAAACTTCATTGGCGACATGCTCGACCACGTGCACGATGGTTTCGCGGTTATTAGAACTGGCGGTAATATCCAGGAAGGTAATTTCATCCGCGCCTTCTTTATCGTAACGTCTGGCGACTTCAACCGGATCACCGGCA
>JAGLQT010000110.1 GCA_023136715.1 Gammaproteobacteria bacterium
CGAACTGCTTTGTTCCATCAAAGCTACATCAGGAGAATCGTCATGAAACAATATTTATCCCTATTTTTTGTTCTATTGTTTTCTGTTATTGGATCTGCACACGCTTTTAATGGCTATTACCCGCCTTCTAGCCAGCCCATTGAAAACCCTGTTGACACTATCCAGAATGCCCTGGATAAGCTGCAGAAATTTAGCGTTAATAGAGACAGGACCAGACCTGAGTTACTACGGGGTTTTATTGAGAACGAGATCATCCCGCACTTTGCTTTTGACCAGATGACTCACTGGATAGCAGGCCCATTCGCACGACACATGAACGCATCAAATATGTCGGCATTAGAAGTTCGCGTTAAGAAAGCGTTTCTCTCCAGCCTGGACAGGCATTTAAGTAATTACAATGCTGACTCCATCAGAATCAATTTCCGACGTGCGCAATATCGAGGTCGTAACGACGTCACTGTTAGCGCCTTACTTTTCAGCCCCAACCAGCGCCCTGATCGGCTGGATTTTCGCATGAAGGCTAACGGCAGTGGCTGGAAAATTATTGACGTAACCGCTAATGGTCTCAGTGCTGCGATGTATTACCGTAAACATTTCATCTCTACGCTACGTCAATATCGATAAACTAAACTGATTTAGTTATAAACATGCAGGCAAATTTCATGCACATAAAATTACTGGCTTTCGTCGCTGCATTCACTTTTAGTTTAAATATTTATGCCGATTCATCCGTGTATACAGCATCCGTGCAGGCAGATTTCGACCTGGTTTATAATAATGTACACGACTCACTAAAAAGCAATCGCCTGTCTGTTGTATTTCAACCAGATGTTGGTTCAAAGCTTTCTCGCTTCGCGGAGCGCTGGGGCGATAATTATAATCGCAATAAACTGGATCGTATTAAATCGATGGTTTTTTGCAACGCCTGGTATGCCAATGAAATAAGTAATATGGATATACAGATGACGGCTTTATGCCCCATGCACATTACGCTGACTCATCGTGATGGACAGACCTCGGTAAACTTTGTACGACCCGATAGCATCGCAAAGGGCAGCAAAGCAGAGGCAGTCGCACACGAACTCACCGAGCTAGTGATTAAATCTATCACTGATGGTATTGAGGCCTCAAAAAAATAACTCTTATGTCTTTTTCTGTCGAGAAAAACACTAAGATTTAACTTATATGAATAACATTTTCGATGCCATTCCAAAAAACCTTGAAGCCGAAGTATTTGAACATCTTGTTGATGCCGACAACGTAACCATAGAACGCATTATCTCAAAAGGCCATACCTCGCCAAAGCCTGGTTGGTACGATCAGGATAAAAACGAATGGCTTATAGTTTTGCAGGGCGCGGCAATTCTGGCATTTGAAGAAGAACCATCGATCAAATTAAAAGCTGGTGACTTTATCAATATTGCTGCGCACAAAAAGCACAAGGTAGAATGGACTGAGTCAGATATAGAAACAATCTGGCTGGCTGTTCATTATTGAAAATAACACTTCATGACTCACTTGTGCATACCGCTTGCATGAAGTCATGAGCAAGTCTTTAATTTTTTCTTTGATTATTTTCTCTGCCAATACAGGCCACCTGCTGAGGTTGCACCTATTGCCAGCACAAATATAACTATACCGGTTAAAGTTAGAGATGCATTCTCCAAAGTAGGAACAATCATTCCACTGGCCGTAATAAAGCCAACAGCAAGACAATGTGGCAATACTTTTTCTCCAACAGCATCAGCGGTGATGTAGCCGCCAAAAAACATAATCACTAAAAATACGGGTATGCCAATAATGTATCTAAATGAACCTGCAATATCATTTAATAAAGGATAATCTTTTGCCATTGCGTTATAGGCCACGGCTATAAAAATATAAGCCAGCTGCATTACTAGAATCGCAATAATAATAAACAAACAACCTATACCAATCGCTTTTATACTTCTCATCGATAGCCATCTTAAAAAATTATTAATCAGCCTTCTAAATTCAAATCTATTACCAGAGTCAAATATAAGGCATCTACATTTTAGTTATGCAATCATGCCTGATGCTGACATACACCACGAATATACATCTTTTGCTAAGCCAAATCCTCACAACAAAATGATAAGCCGTGATCAAATCTGTATGCTTTTAATAATATAATTCATTTCATCATAATCTTGTAATTACAGCTAATCCTTACCTGGGTTTACGGCATCAAGCCGTAAACCCACCAGTTTCTATTTTTCCAGTTTATTGATGCCCAGCGCTTTAAGAATAAAACGCTCATACAATGGATCTGTATAGCCTTTTCTCATCTTGCGAATGAAATATTTTTCAAAGCCAATTTTTGCCTGATGCACCCACTTGCCTTTTTTGAACCAGGTAACATTACGTGGTGGGATTTGTGGCAACGCAACAAATGCCGCACCGGTATCACCCATATCGGCAAGGCAAATAGCATTCCAGGTACCGCAGGTTTCTGGCTCTTCACCGGCTAATTCATGTGCAATATTATGCACAATAGCAGTGGCCATGGTTTCAATCATATAACCCGTTTTGGGTGCGCCCGTAGGCACTGGCGTAACTTCAACAGGGGGAATGGCCACACATACACCCGCAGAATAAATATTTTGATATTTAGGATTACGCTGGTATTCATCTATCATGACAAAGCCGCGTGGATTACATAAACCTTCTACTTCCGCAACCGCATCAATACCCTTAAATGCCGGCAGCATCATTGAATAAGTAAATGGTAGCTCATGTTGTTTTTTAACCTCACCATTATCATCCATTTCATCAACGAACATCATGCCATCTTCAACTTTGGTGGTTTTCGCATTGGTAATGAACTTGATATTGTGATTACGTAAATCACTTTCCAACATGCCCCTGGAATCACCCACACCACCCAGACCCAAATGCCCAATATAGGGTTCTGAGGTTACAAATGTCATCGGTACTTTATTACGCATTTTTATTTTACGAAGCGCACAATCCAGGATAAAGGCAAACTCGTAAGCAGGACCAAAACAACTGGCAAAAGGCATGGCGCCAATAACGACAGGCCCCGGATTTTCAATTAACTTGTTGTAGGCATCTAATGCGGTTACTGAATGTTCAGTGGTACAAATGGATGAGGTAAATCCCTCTGGACCTGAACCCGGTACTTCTTCAAAAGCCAGCCGTGGGCCCGTAGCGATTACAAGATAATCGTAAGCTACCGCATCACCATCTTTTAATTGCAGTACGTTATTTTCAGCATCAATTTTTGTCACACGATCCTGAATAAAGTTAATGCCCTTTTTAGCCAGCACTGGCGATAACGGTACCGATATATTTTCCTGGGTACGCCAACCAACCGCCACCCACGGATTCGAGGGGGTGAATTGGAAATGATCACGTTCATTAATCATGGTGATCTGGTGATCTTTGCTCAGTGTTTCTTTCATTTCATAAGCACAGGGTAAACCCCCTACGCCTGCGCCTACTATCACGATATGTGCCATGCTCTTGTCCTCTTTTGTACAGTTGTTTTCACTTTTTGGCTGCAAGGTTCAGGCCATCTTTCAACTTTCCAAATTAAAACAGTGACTTAGCTTAATTTTGGCATTTTTTTGCTCAGACTAACGATACATTCCTCAAAAAACTATGCCATTTATGACAATTGTGCCAATATGTCTTGTCATAAATGACAGTGTTTTACTGATTGATTAAAGGCATGACTACTAATGGTATCTAAACTAACCTCAAAAATACGTCTTGATGATGACGCTTTCCTGGACGGATTACTGAACAGCTACACTAACCCAACCATATTGATGGACAAAAACTATGTCATTGTCGCTGCCAATGAGGCCTATCAAAAACAGTATGGCTTTAAGGTTGATGGTAAAAGTCATTGTTACGAAATATCCCATCATTTCAAAAAGCCTTGCGACCAGGCTGGCGAGACTTGCCCACTCAAGCTCTGCCTCGAAAGCAATTCGGCACAACGCTCGTTGCACGTACATCACACAGAGCATGGCGATGAACATGTAGACGTTCAATTGAGCCCCATTCACGATGAAAATGGTGAGATAGCCTATTTTCTGGAGACCATGGCGTCGGTTAAATGCGCCAGCACCAAGCCACAGGCCGAAGGGCTGGTAGGCAACTCAATTGCATTTAATACCGTTATTGAAATGGTTCAACGGGTAGCCTGCAGTGATGTCAGTGTTTTGCTACAGGGCGAATCGGGCACCGGCAAAGAACTGGTTGCTGAAGCCATTCATAAAGCCAGTAGTCGCTCCAAGGGGCCGTTTGTCGCCGTGGACTGTTCAGGGCTCACTGAATCACTGTTTGAAAGCGAATTATTTGGTCACGAAAAAGGCTCTTTTACTGGTGCGCAATCGCGAAAAATCGGCCTGGTAGAAGCCGCCAGTGGAGGCACTTTGTTTTTAGATGAAACCGGTGACATCCCACTAAATTTACAAACCAAGTTACTGCGCTTAATGGAAACAGGCTCCTTCAGGCGTGTCGGTGGCGTTGAGTCTTTAAAAGCTGATTTTCGCCTGATCTCTGCAACCCATAGAAATTTAAGGTCGATGGTCGATGCCGGTGAATTCAGAAAGGACCTATATTACCGCATCAGCGCCTTTCCACTGCATCTACCCGCATTAAGGGAACGCACTGATGATATCCCTTTGCTGGTTGATTCGATGCTGAAAAGATTTTATCCTGAATTTGAAATTACCATGTCAGACGCAGCCACGAAGCAGTTAGAGCATTACCCCTTCCCGGGAAATATTCGTGAGCTCAGTAACATAGTACAACGTGCAACATTGATGACCGATGGCGATGTTATTGAAACCCAGCACCTACCGGAGGAATGCATCACTGAAACAGATACTAATGATAAAACCTGTTTTTCAGATTTGATCAGTCTGAAAGAACTGGAAAAACGTTATTTACACTGGGCCATGAATCGCGTTGACAATAAAACTGAACTTGCTGAAAAACTAGGCGTGAGCGAACGCACTCTGTATAGAAAACTGGAGCAGCTGGATTAAACTAAACACCATTATATTGCTATACAATTTCTATCATAACTACTTTTACAAAATAGTTCGCATAGTCAATATCACAAATTTAACCTATCATTACTACTTACAACATTACCTTCAGGAATCTGGAATATGGCAACAATAGAAAACAAGGGTCGCAGGGATATATTATTAGGTGCAGCAGCAGTTGCCGCCACACTTGCGAGTGACACGGCATTTTCCGCCACCGATCATAGTAACCACAACATGCATAATCACCAGTCAAACGCCAATGAAGAAATAATCAATGCCGCTTTGGATTGCGTTAAAACAGGACTTGCCTGCAATGATCACTGCATCAGCTTACTAAAAGATGGTGACACCACCATTGTTAACTGCATGGACATTTTGGCCGAATCACTCGCCATGTGTACCGCTCTCTCTCAAATGGCTTCATATCAGTCATCTCATTTACCTGAACTTGCAAAACTTTGTATCTCTGTTTGTGAAGACTGTGAAAAAGAATGCCGCAAGCATGAAAAGAAACATGCCGCTTGTAAGGCCTGTGCCGACTCATGCAATGACTGCATAAAAGCGTGTAAGAAAATAGTTGCCTAGTTTTGTATAAAAACTTTATCTCAAAGATATACCCAGAATGAGTGAGACCAGCTGTCCTAACAACAACTCCATCATAGAGTTATACACTGATCTTGCGAACAACCCCGAAAAGGATTTCGGATGGGACAAAGGCATTAAAAATGCCATCAACCACCGTTATAAAGACGCATGGTTACAAACCATTCCAGAACAAGTATGGAAATATTGCGCGGCCGTCGGCAACCCATTTGAACTCGGAACTTTCAATGAAGGTGACTCTGTTCTTGATATTGGCTGTGGTGCCGGTGTTGATTTATGTATTGCCTCTCTGCTTGTTGGTAAAACGGGAAAAGTATTTGGTGTCGACCTGACCCCGGCCATGATCGAACTGGCCAATGACAATGCCAAAGTATCCGGGCTAAGTAATGTGCGCGCTTATGAAGGTTCTTTTGAAAACCTTCCCATTGATGACCAGTCAATAAATATTGTAATTTCAAATGGCGCCATTAACCTGGCCACACATAAAGAACAGGTCTTTAGTGAGATTTTTAGAGTTCTATCTGTAGGTGGTGCCCTGTACTTTTCCGATATGATAAAGGATGAAAATAATTCAGCATCATCTTCTTGCCATGGTGGATCATGGACCGACTGTGTAGCCGGCACATTGCGTAGCGATGAACTCATGCAACTAATGAAAAATACTGGCTTCTCCGATATCGAGCGTGTTTCACTCACTCATTACAAAACTTCAGATTCAACCATCGGCGCAACTTTTAAAGCTTTTAAAAACTGAATACAGCGGCACAGTAGCTAAATGTCTAAGCCTTCTGGTACAACAATCTACAGCCTTTGTTTTTCGAATGCCCTCTATTATATATTCTCCTAATAATTAGCTTAATGGTATAAGCTCAGACTGCAGTCTTTGTATATGGAACCGGACATGAACAATAAGTCAAATAATAGAACCTCTCTGCATTGGCGACGTACCAAAATTATTGCCACACTTGGCCCCGCGACGACCAACACGGTGATGATTGAAAAGCTAATCAATGCCGGCGTTAATGTTTTCAGATTAAATATGTCACATGGCAATCATGAACAGCACACCGAGTCATTTCAGATGGTTCGAGACACCGCTACCCGCATGGGTCAGCATATCGCCATCTTGATGGATTTATGTGGCCCCAAGATTCGTACAGGAAAATTCAAATCGGGCAGCATCACACTAAATAATAATGCCACTGTTCAGATTAGCTGTAATAAAAAGACTGGCGATAAGGGACTAATAGCATCGCAATATACCAATCTTTATAAAGATGTAAAAAAAGGTGAACGCATTTTGCTTGATGATGGCAATCTCGAATTACGCGTACAAAAAATAAATGGCCCGGATATTGCCTGCAAGATAATTTACGGAGGCATATTGAAAGATAATAAAGGTATAAATCTACCAGACTCAAAAATTTCAGTTTCCAGCTTCACCGCCAAAGACAAAAAAGACGCTAAGCTCGCCATGCAGCTTGGCGCTGACTTTGTCGCTTTAAGCTTTGTTCGCGATGCGAAAGATATCAAGGCTTTGCAAAATTATATGAAACGTAATGGCTCACCAATTCCGATCATCGCCAAAATCGAAAAGCCTGAAGCAATTACAAATATCGACAGCATTCTAAATGCTTCTTACGGCATCATGGTTGCTCGTGGCGATCTTGGTATCGAACTTCCCGCCGAACAGGTTCCGCTGATTCAAAAAGATTTAATCTGTAAAGCTCGCGCCATGAATCGCCCCGTTATTGTTGCCACACAAATGCTTGAATCTATGATTGAAAGCTCACGGCCCACTCGCGCCGAGGTCGGCGATGTCGCCAATGCAGCATTATTAGGCACAGATGCGGTAATGCTTTCTGCTGAGACAGCGGTAGGCAAGTTTCCTGTAGGCGCTGTCAATATGATGGATCGCGTACTACGCGAGATAGAAGTGCATCAATGGGATAATAATACATTTGCTGACAATAACGCCAAGCAGAATATAACCGCTAATCTTTCCATACGAAAAGCAGTTTCTCATGCGGTCACGTCACTGGCTCAGGATTTAAAACTTCAGGGCATTGTTGTACCTACCCGTAGTGGCAGCACGGCAAAAGTCCTGGCTGCTAATCGCCCTACTGCCCCACTACTTGGTGTTTCTCCATACAGTCATGTTTGCAGAATACTTGCTCTACATTGGGGCGTCATACCCATTGAAGCAGAGGAAAAAGAGACGCATGACTGGAAGAAACTTAGCACCTCTATTTCCACACAATATAAACTCACTAAAACAGGCAACACCGTGTTGCTAGTTTCCGGCTTTAACGATGATCCTGGGCTGAGCGAACCTGTTATAAAGATTTTGAAGGTATAATTCATCACATCTCTTTTACTAAACTAAACGTATTATGAAAAATAGTATTACTATCAGTGCCGAGTTTTATTTCAAGGGCGAGAAGCTTTCACCATCTATGGTTATTGATCTCGACGCACATATAGAAAAACAGCAAACCGTCGAATCATTTCTGCCCCTGCTGGCCAGGAATAATAATATGGATCTTTTTTCATATGAATACGAAATGTTGCAGGCTGAGGAATTAGTATTTACTGATGCGCAGGGACTCGCCAAAGCCTTTCTCAATGACGGATATTTTGATTTTGAAGGCTTCGAACAGGCATGGCGTGAAGAACGCATTGCCGAGTCAGTCGCCAAAATCGCCAAGGAGCATTTAGATGTTGATGAGCTTTCTTTACAGCCCGAGCTCAAAGCGGCCTTAACCGAAGCCTTTAAGCTTGGTCAACAGTCATGACTGACATCGAAAATGACATCATCAAGCAGCAGATAGTCGGCGAGACTTCAAAAATCGCCTGGCACGAACTGCAATATTTCTTCGCCAGCGGCATGGCGATCTATGTTTCAGATGAACTCGACCTGGTCGAAGTTGCCTCCTGTTTTGTTGACGACAACAAGGCCATGGTAGATAAATGGATGCAGGACAAGCTGGTGATGCACGTCCCTGATGAACAGGCTAAAAGCTGGTATGACAATGAAGCCATGGTTTGGGCTGTCGTCGTTAAGCCCTGGGTGCTAGTACAGCAGGTTAAAAATCTGCAATGAGTAATCCTGATATTTTTACACTCGACTCACGACTGGATAACGATTGCTTTGTACTCGGCCAACTCAAAACCAGTCGTTTGCTGTTACTCAACAATGCCTTAGTCCCCTGGTTTATTTTGGTGCCTGATACAACTGCGACAGAAATTTATGAATTACCGCATGCCCAGCAACTTGAATTGCTGGAAGAAATAAATATTATTTCAAACCACCTCAAACAAAATTTTGCGGTTGATAAGCTCAATGTCGCCGCCATCGGCAATATTGTTAAGCAGATGCATATACACATTGTAGGTCGTCATGTAGATGACTTCTGCTGGCCCGGTGTAGTCTGGGGTGCAGACGCTAAGCAGGCCTATAAAGACAATGAGGTCGAGACTATCAAATCACAATTAACAGACAAGCTGCCTGAGTTTTTTCACAGTAACTAGCCCCTTTAAGAACTTTAGCAGCAATGTATTGATTGTCACCATCATTATGGCTATTTATACTAATAACCATGTATTTTCATAAAGATCGAGTTGTAAGCTACGCTATATCACCAGATCACTCTGTGCCGCTGGCAAAACTTTTCGATATACCAAAACTCAGCAATGATAGTCCTCCTGCTAAACCCAGCACTGCCTCAAAATTCTTAGCCATACATAACAATGATGACGCACTCGCCTGGCGTATTGCGCTAATAGAACAGGCGCAAAACAGTATCGATGCACAATACTATAGCTGGCACACCGATATCTCTGGACAATGGTTGATTAGCAAGCTTATAGAAGCTGCTGATCGTGGCGTACGCGTGCGTTTATTACTGGATGATATTCACACCATCGGCACTGATCATCGTATGGCGACCCTTAATCGCCACAAAAATATAGAAGTACGAATTTTCAATCCTTTCAAAATCCGCTGGCCCCTCCATCTTGTTCGCGCGTTTGAACTGTTATGGAACTTAGACCGACTCAATCATCGCATGCACAATAAAGTACTCATTGCCGACAATGTCACATCGATTATCGGCGGACGCAACATTGGTGATGAATTTTTTGGGCTGAATAAGTCATTCGTATTTCGTGATCTGGATTTGCTGGTGTCTGGTGCTGCAGTAGAACAACTTTCCTATAGCTTTGATCTTTTCTGGAATAGCCAGATTTCAAAAACCGCTCGTCGTCTAATTGCTTTTAGCCCTGCCCGAATCGACTTCCGCCTTATGAAGCGGCGTCTCAATAAAAACTTATTCTTATCACGGCAGATTATTGATCGAATCGAAAATGTTAAGAATAATCTGATCAATAACCCGGAATTAAAAAATGACTTAATTACTTCTGATGCCCAGGTTTTTTATGACCTGCCTGATGCCGAACCCATCGAAGAAAAACACATGGTGCATGATCTTTACCAGTGTAACATTCATACAAAAAAACAACTCACCATCATTAGTGCCTATTTCATACCCAGCAAGGTCTTCATCGCATCACTTCAAACTTTGCTCAATAATGGCGTCCGTATAAAAGTCCTGACAAACTCGCTCGCCTCGATTGATGTCACTGCCGCCTTCACTGGTTATGAACGCTATCGTCGTCAATTACTAAACATGGGCGTAGAGCTATTTGAATTCCGCGCCGAGCCAAAATACCGTTCTACTTATTCCGCATCTGCCATCAATGTCGACTATCTGAGCCTGCACGCCAAATCAATTATTTACGACGATAACTCCGTTTATGTCGGCACGCTAAATCTCGACCCAAGATCTGAAAAACTCAATACTGAAATTGGCCTCTTTGTCAAAAATACCGAGCTTGCTGAAAGTGTACATCGTGCCTTTATTGACGACCTCAACAAGGGCGAATACTGGCAGGTTAAATATAACGACCAGGGCAAGCTCATCTGGCAGTTTGCGGATGAAATTATTAGCATTCAACCAGCTCGCAGCCTGTGGCAACGCATCAAAAAAACGATTTATTCCCTATTACCTATTCAGCGACATTTGTGATGGAGCGCACCTTTTTAGGCTAGACACCATCAATCATCGTGCTATGGTTATCGTTAAAGATGTTTGCTTGGTGGATGTTTCACAATGATGCGTTTTAGGCGTTTTTTTAACCTTACTGCTGGCCGGGTTCTAGGCTCGGCGATAAAAGTACGTAGCAGACCAGAGACTGTGGACGCTCTCGGTATCAATCCACAATGGCCCATTATCTATGTACTGGATGATCGTGCCTGGTCCAGCCTGCTCGTACTCGACCGGGAATGCAGCCGGCTTGAGCTTGCTTCTCCACTCGACCCTATTGCCTCGCCTTATTTAGACCGCTGGCATTCGGTATATACCATTGCTTCCCGCCGACCATTCAAAGCATGGCTGAAAAACCAGCCCAAACGATCACGCATGATTCGCGGCATTGTTGAGCTCTTACGCGAACATCCTGAGGATGAAATACAGTTTGTTCCCGTTTCGGTGTTCTGGGGTCGCCCGGTCGCCAAACAAAAAAACTGGCTGGATATGTTATTCGCAGATGCCTGGGCCATGGGCCGGACCCGTAAGCTACTGACCATTCTTTTTCATGGTCGTGATACCTTGCTCAATTTTTCCACTGCTATTTCCATCAAGGCATCAGATTTTACTGAGAAAACCAATGATGAATTTATTGATTCGCTACAGGGCCTGTTGTCCGAGCATCAAAAACAAATAAAAACCGCCACTCTTGGCCCGGACATTTCCCATCGACGCACCTTGGTGCGTGAGCTATTACTCAGGCCCAGCGTTAAACAAGCCATCGAAAAACGCTGCAACGAAGATAGCATTAGTAAATATAAAGCAACTTTACAGGCGCAGCGCTACCTTTATGAAATTGTTGCTGATTGCACCAGCATTACCATTTCTGTTTTGCAGCGATTACTCTCCACTTTCTGGAACAAATTTTATTCCGGTATTGAAGTTAGCAACAATGAAGCTCTCGCTGAATTATCGCGCAGCCACGAACTGGTTTATGTGCCCTGTCATCGCAGCCATATAGATTATTTATTATTGTCCTTCGTGATTCATCGCGAAGGCCTGGCCATTCCCTACATCGCCGCGGGTAAAAACCTGAATATGCCCATAATTGGTTCCATACTTCGCGGTGCAGGCGCCTTCTTTATTCGTCGCAGCTTCCGTGGCAATGAACTCTATTCAAGCGTCATGTTCGAGTACCTCTCTACGCTATTAGCTACTGGTATGCCTGTCGAATATTTTGTTGAAGGCGGCCGCAGTCGCACCGGTCGTTTATTAAAACCCATGACTGGCATGCTTTCGATGACCGTACGTGGCTTTCTCAAGGATCGAAAAAAACCCGTCGCTTTTATTCCGGTCTACATTGGCTATGAAAAACTCATGGAAAGCAAAGCCTATCATGCTGAACTATTAGGCAAGGATAAAAAATCTGAAACCCTGATCCAGACCATGGCTTCAATTTTTAAAATTCGTGGCGACTTTGGAAAAGTTTATACCAGCTTTGGCGAACCCATTATTCTCAATCGCTTATTAAGCGACTGTCATCCAGCATGGGCAGACGAACCTTACAGTGACAACAAACAGCCTAATTGGCTACGCTCTAGTGTCACCCAACTCGCACAGAACATTAGCCGCAATATCAATCGTGCAGCTTCCGTCAACCCAACCAATCTCGTCTCTACCGCACTTCTGGCTACTCCCAAGCAGCACATCGATGAGAACACACTAATTCAAACCATCGGCATCTATAAAGAATTAATCCGTTCGATAAACTATTCAGAACAGGTCACCATCAGTGAACTGAGCGGAATAGAACTTATACAATACACCGAACAGCTCAAGTTAATTAACCGTCGCAAGCATGAACTCGGAGACATTATCTATCTCGATGCCAAACAATCCATCTCAATGACTTACTACAGAAATAACATTCTGCACCTGATGGCTATGCCATCATTGATTGCCTGTTGTTTCCTGAATATGCGCACCCACACCCGCGAAGAAATTATCAATATCATCGCACTGGCTTACCCCTACGTAAAAGCCGAACTTTTTTTAATCTGGGAAGAGCACGAACTCGCTGGCGTTGTCAGTCAAATGTTAGATGTTATGGCGAAACAGGATTTAATAATCAAAAATGAGCAGCTTGATGTCTACACCCGTCCACCCTCAGACAACCCTGCTTACATGCACCTGAACATGCTGTCCAGAATCATCTCGCCCGTACTGGAGGTTTACTACCTGACCGTTTCAATGCTCTTACGTGACGGAGAGAAAAAAGTTCCCCGAGAAGAACTGGAAAACAGCTGCTACCTGATGGCACAACGCATTGCCATGATCTACGAGCTCAATGCACCCGACTTCTCAGACCGTCACCTGATCTCAAACTTCATTGAAACCCTGATTCACTCTGACTATCTAAAGACCATTGACAGCGAACATCTGAAATATAACGAGGCTTTCCTGAAAGTAGACCGCCGCGCAAGATTGTTATTGAGCAGGGAAATTCGAAATAATATTTTACAGACGATTAAAGTTTAATCAGTCAATAATATTAAACACTCATGTTAACTATCAGGTTCCTCACTAACACCAGCTTATTACTCATCACTATCATGTCCCTACTTTCATGTTCAGGCCAACGTCCCACCAACCTTGGCATCACCGATTCTAAACTCTCAGCCTGTCCGTCCTCACCCAACTGCGTTTCCAGTGATGCCAGCGATGAGGCCCACAAAGTACTTCCATTTCATTTTAAAGCGCCTGCTGCCGATACCTGGAAAGCTGTAAAACAGGTGATATTAGATCTACCTCGCAGCCAAATCATCACCGAAACCTCGGATTATCTTCATGCTGAATGCAGTAGTGCTGTATTCGGGTTTGTTGATGACCTTGAGCTCCAGCTTCGGCCTTCCGACGGAATCATTGCTGTTCGTTCTGCCTCACGACTGGGACACTCGGACTTTGGCGTAAATAGAAGCCGAGTCGAAAGCTTACGGAGCCTGCTGATCAAACAGGGGGCAATTGATCAGGTGCTAAATCCAATTAGCAGAAAATAGCATGCAATCATCTCAATTTCTCTTAACAATTGGCGGCTTCCTTCTGCTTGGCCTGCTTACTTCTACCCTCGGACGCTACACTTTTTTACCCAGAGTCACCCTGTTACTCATTTTCGGCATTATCATCGGCCAGGAAGTGCTCGACATTATTCCACCCCTGTTTTTGGAACGCTTTGATATCATCGCCAATATGGCGTTACTCATGGTCGGCTTTCTGCTCGGCGGCAAACTCACCCGGGATACACTGCAATACTCTGTAGATAAAGTCCTCTGGATATCTATCAGCGCCGCTGTTATCACTACCGCCGTCGTCAGCTTCGGTCTTATCATGCTCGGCGTAACCACAGAGGTCGCAATTCTACTGGGTTGTATTTCCTCTGCCACGGCACCGGCAGCAGTATTTGATGTGGTTATGGAGTCCGGCGAACAATCATCTTTCAAGAAGCTACTGCTTTCCATTGTCGCGCTTGATGATGTCTGGGCATTAGTACTGTTTGGCATCGGTATTGCCGTGGTCTCGTCATTAAATGGTCAAACAGACAATATCTCACCCTTACTGATGGTCATCAGAGAAATTGGTGGCGCGATATTACTCGGCACACTCATCGGCCTGCCCGCCGCCTACTTAACCGGCAGAATAAAACCCGGCCAGCCGATTCTCACCGAGGCTCTGGGGCTGGTCTTTATTTGCGGTGGCCTCGCTATCTGGCTCGACGTATCTTTTCTAATTGCCTCCATCGTACTCGGTGCGGTTGTCGCCAACCTCGCCAAGCACCACGAATATCCCTTCCATTCTATCGAAGGCATCGAATCGACATTCCTGGTCATCTTTTTTGTACTCGCCGGTGCCTC
>JAGLQT010000111.1 GCA_023136715.1 Gammaproteobacteria bacterium
TGATGGGTTTGCCGCTGTTTGAGACCGCTGAATTATTGGCCAAAGCGCATGTAAAAATACCCGGATAGCCAAACACGTGTAATTACATAACAGTCTTTTAATTAGAAGAATATCCATGTCGATTTGTAAAGAAATTTTGATCAATATCACACCACAGGAAACACGTGTGGCGATTCTTGAAAACGGTATGCTGCACGAATTGTATATCGAGCGCAGTCGCAGCCGTGGTTTGGTGAGTAATGTCTACAAAGGACGTGTCGTGCGGGTTCTGCCTGGTATGGAAGCTGCGTTTATCGAGGTAGGTCTGGAGCGTGCGGCTTTTTTGCATGTTTCAGATATGGCTGGCTATAGCAAGCAACAAGTTAATGATGAGTCGATAACGCCTCCACAGATAGATCGCATGTTGAGGCAAGGTCAGGAGTTGCTGGTTCAGGTGATCAAAGATCCGCTGGGAACCAAGGGTGCACGTTTGACCACAAACATTACAATTCCATCTCGTTATCTGGTGTTCATGCCAAATTCAGAGAATATTGGCGTGTCTTCACGTATTGAGGATGAAGAAGAACGCGAGCGTCTCAAGAATATGCTGCTATCACAGGAAGGCTTAAAAAAAGGTGTTGGTTATATTTTGCGCACGGCAGCAGAAGTAGCCACAGCAGATTCTATTGCCAGAGATATTAATTATCTAAATCGCCAGTGGGAGCACATAAATGCAACCGCCGGTGTGAAAGCGGGCAACGTGGTGCATAAGGATTTACCTTTATATCTGCGCACATTACGCGATATGGTTGATGATGATCTTGAAAAAATTCGGGTCGATTCACGTGAAAGCTATTGTGCTATGCTGGAATTTGCCGCTACCTATGTACCTGAGGTTGAAGATAAAATTGAACACTATCCCGGTGAACGACCTATTTTTGATTTGCATGGTGTTGAGGACGAAATTCATAAAGGGCTGGATCGCAAGGTACATTTGAAGTCGGGCGGATATCTGATCTTTGATCAGACTGAAGCGATGACCACGGTTGATGTAAATACCGGAGCTTATGTTGGCAGTCGAAATCTGGAAGAAACTATTTTCAAAACCAATCTGGAAGCAGCGCAGGCGATCGCAAGACAATTACGTTTACGTAATCTCGGTGGCATCATCATTCTTGATTTCATTGATATGGCAGTAGAAGATCATAAGCGACAGGTGATCAGGGCTTTAGAAAAAGCTCTGGATAAAGACCATGCGCGGACGCTTGTCTGTGAGGTTTCAAGTTTGGGTTTGGTTGAAATGACGCGTAAACGTACGCGCGAAAGTTTGGAACATGTGCTGTGTGGTACTTGTCCTACTTGTGAGGGGCGTGGCTCAGTGAAGACAGCTGAGACAGTTTGTTACGAGATTTTTAGAGAAATTTTGCGTGAGGCACGGCAGTTTGATGCCAGGGAATTACTGGTGCTGGCATCGCAGGAAGTAGTGGATCTACTGGTCGATGAAGAATCCGCCAGCTTAGCTGAGTTGGAAGATTTTATAGATACACCGATTCGTTTTCAGGCTGAAGCCATGTATACCCAAGAGCAATATGATGTTGTGATTGTGTGATGTTTGCGACATTGTAATTCTGAGAAAAACAAATGACATGGTTTGACAAGATTCGTCTTTACCTTATTTATACGACAGCGGTAACACTGATTGTTCTGGCAGTGGCGTTTAGTGTGCTGCGTGCTGTGTTGCCGCATGCTACAGCTTATGTTGATGATCTTGAACAAGAATTAACGCAGCAGATTGGCTTACCTGTGTCGATTGCCAGTATGGATGCGGATATGTACTGGCTGGTTCCTCGGCTTAAACTGGTCGATGTGGTTATCTACGACAAGGCCAGGCAGCGCGAATTGTTGCGCCTCGATGAAGCAATCTTTGCATTGGCCTTTGTCGATTCAATACTCCAATGGTCACCCACTGTAGGTGATATTAGTCTGGTCGGTGCCGATCTTTATATTGAACGTCATATCAATAATAGATGGCGTATTCAGGGTGTAGAATTTGGTGGCGATAGTACAGCTGCTTCCGGCAGTGATTCTTCGAGAGAACTCATCGCAGCAGTCAAAAATACAAGTTTTTCTTTATTGGATAGTGATATTCACTGGCAAGATTATCGCTTGCGCAACGGGCAGCTAGATTTTATAGGGGCTAATATTGTTATAGAAGAGTTTCTTGATGATCATAGTCTAGAAATAAATTTACAATTGCCAGAAAAATATGGTGAGTCTTTACGATTGATTGTCAAAACCTCTGGAGATGTTGCGCACTTGCTGGAAGTTGATCTGGATGTCTACCTGCAAGCTAAGTTGATTGATATCGGGCAATTGACTTCAGTACTAGATGTGAAAGATTTACCCATGATAAAAGGGGTTTTCAGTGGAGAATTGTGGTTGTCTCGTAAAGATAATGAGCTGTCTCAAGTCACCATGGATGCATCTATAAAACAGTTTGCTGCTGCACGGAAAAATCAGGCTAAGTTTTCTCTGGATAATGTGGCGGCTAAGTTTGAATGGCAAAAAACAAAGTTTGGCTGGAACTTTAATAGTAGTGATATTTATTTAGTTAAACAAGGTCAGGAATGGCCAGAGTTGTCCAGTATTTCTGCGGCTCAGAATGCAACAGGTTTATCACTTAAGGCGACTTATTTACGTTCTCAGGACTTCATTGGTATCGCTAATGTGATTCTTGATAACAAAACATTAGATACATTTCAAACTTATCAGCTGAATAGTGTTGCGGGTGATTTTTATAATCTATCGATGTTTGTGCCTGCTGACGAATCTTCAAATATAACGCTCTCTACAGTTTTTGAGAATCTTGATTTTCATGTTCCTGATAGTGAGATTTCCTTTCGTGGTGTCGATGGTTCATTGGTGTATGTGAAAGATAATGCAAGACTTGAGTTGTTGTCTGAGGCAGTGGTCATGGATTTCGGTTCTTTATTTCGCCAGCCACTGGCTGCTGACTTGTTACAAGGACTGGTGTTCGTTACCCATAAAGATAATAGCTGGCAAGTCACGGCAGAAAATTTTTATTTTCTTAACATGGATGTTGAGATTGATACGCGTTTAAAAATAGTGACGAATGAGAATGGTGGTTTATTCGCTGATATTCAATCTGATTTTAGAAATGCCATTGGTTCATCAATCCATAAATATTATCCTGTACCCATTATGTCGGATGATCTACTTGCCTGGCTAGCTATGGCGATTACTGATGGTTATGTTGAATCGGGTAGTTTTATTCTTCGCGGTGATTTAAGTGGCTTTCCTTACGCGGAAAATGATGGTGTCATGCAAGTGGTTTTTGATACCAGTTATTTAACTTTGAATTTTCTTGAGGATTGGCCAAGTCTGGATAACTTAAGTAGTCATGTTCGTTTTCATAATTCATCACTATCGGTTACTGAGGCCAGTGGACAAACTTATCGGGGGAGAATGACGCAGGCAGAAGTGCTTATTCCTGATCTTAATGCACCTCGTTTATTTATCGATGGTCATATCAATGCGCCTGCTAAAGATCTTCAGCAATATGTTTGGGATAGTGGGCTGAATGATATTTTGGGTGAAGCTATGAATGAATTTCAGGCTAGCGGTGAAACGGAGCTTGAGCTGAAGGTCGAGGTGCCTTTGGGTAATGACGATGCCATATTGGCCAGGGGTGCCGTGCAATTAAAGGGGAATGAATTGTACTTCCCGATTATGGATTATGCTTTAAATAATGTTTCAGGCCGTTTGTCTTTTGACGGTGATCAACTGACAGCTAATGGCATTCAGGCGGTTTTTGAAAATGCACCAGTTAGCATAGATGTGAAAAGTATTGAGGTATTGGCTAGCGATACAAAAAATGGCAATGATGATAATAGTTTTGATGAAGATGAAACAGATTCTGAAACCGTGTTTTCTATTAAAGGACGCTTGCCCATTGATGGTATGTTGAAAAAATTCAAATGGATTCCAGATGCGTGGGCTACTGGTGCCTCGGATTGGGATGTAGCGGTACACTTGCCGAAGCAGATAGATGATTATTCTATTCGTGTAGAGATGAGTTCAAATCTTGAAGGTACGGTAATTAGTTTATCGGATGCTGTGAGTAAACCTCAGGATGAAGTTCTCCCTATCAATGTAGAAATTAAGGCCCTGGAGGATGCCTTGCAAGTGGAGGTTGAATCTGAGCAGGAGTTCTCATTGTTCGCGACTAGAGATGATGGGTATATTTGGAATTTTATAGTGGACTCCAGTTTGATTAGTGGTAACGGCGAATTTTCTGAAGATTTGAATAAAGATTCAACGGCGTCACTGGATCTTGAATACATTGATTTGTTAAGGCTTTTTAAATCCACTAAAAAAGGTGGTAGTTCAATGTCATTCAAACCGACTTTTTTCCCGTCACTAAAATTGAAAAGTAAAGTGCTTCTGTGGAATGACTGGGAATTCAATAATACTGAATTTGACTCCAGTTGGCATTCACATGGTATGTTGATCAATTCGATCAGTTTAAAAGGCCCGTCGTTAGAGGTTAAAGGGCGTGGTAGTTGGTTGAGCTCATGGCAGCATGAGCAAGAATCTAATTTTAAATTTTTTGTTAATAGTAGCAATCTTGGTCATACCATGAGCACCTTAAATCTTAGTGATGCAATGAAAGGCTGTGAACAAAGTGCAACGGTTGATTGGCGATGGTTCGATGAGCCGTATCGATTTTCCTGGCAAACAGTACAGGGTAGTTCGCATTTTCAAATGAAGAATGGTGCGGTTAAAGAGCTTGATCCGGGCGCCAGCGGTAGAATTGTGGGCTTATTAAATGTATTTAAATTGTTTGATCGGCTAACGCTGGATTTTAAGGATGTAGCCGCTGAAGGATTTGCTTTTGACTTGATTGAAGGTGATTTTGATTTTCATGATGGTTTGGCTTCTAGCAGTAATATTGAAGTGAGTGCTGCTGCCGCTGATATGAAGCTAACAGGGGATATTGGTATGGTCAACAGGGATTATGATCTGTTGATGCAGGTGAGACCACGTTCATCAGCGGCGGCTTTTACTGGTGGTACTATAGCCGGTGGTCCTGTTTTGGGGGCTGGACTGGTATTGATTAATAAACTGTTGGGACTGGAAAAGAGTTCTTATGATGAATATAAAATTACTGGCTCATGGGAGGAACCTTTAGTTGAGCAGATTGAGCAACGCAGAGTGGATGATGAAGCAGAGGTAGATGCGGGAGAATAAGCATGTATAAATCAAAACATAAAGTGATAGCCTTGCTGCTTATTTCAGGTCTGTTATTTATCAAGCTGGCGAGTGCAGAATTACCTTCACCCAATAATCAGCAATGGAAGCTGACTGAGGAACAATGGGATTTGGTGAAGCAGGGTGAGCAGTTATTGGAAATGCCTGTTTTACAACAGCTGGTTGATGCATGGTCGTTACAGCAGGGTCAGGCTGTAGAATTGAGGTATCCCGGTGGCGAAGAAGGCGAATTATGGGTTGAAGAGCTGAAAGACTGGTTGATTTCACTGGCGATTCCTTCAAAATATTTGTTTGCAGTCGCCGGTAGTGGTGAAGCAGATGTTATTATTATCAAAATAATCAAAGTTGGAGATGTATAGCGGTGAGTAAGGTTGCAGCAATTCAAATGGCATCAGGTCCAAATGTGCAGGCAAATCTAGATGAGGTTGATAAGTTCATCAAGATTGCTGTTCAGCAGGGTGCGGAGCTCATTGTACTGCCAGAAAATTTTGCCATTATGGGCATGACTGAAATGGATAAGGTGGCTGTAGCTGAGGAGTATGGTCAGGGTTTAATTCAGGATTTTTTGAGTGCCCAGGCCTCAAAACACGGTATCTGGCTGGTGGGTGGCACAGTGCCCATTAAATCTAACGAAGAAAATAAAGTTTATGCGACTTGTTTACTGTTCAATGACAGCGGTGAAGTAGTCTCGCGCTACGATAAAATTCATTTATTTGATGTCACGCTGGAAGAAAGCGACGAAAGTTATACCGAGTCAGAAACTACCACTTCGGGTGACCAGGTCGTTGTTGCTGATACCCCCTTTGGTCGTCTCGGCCTGGCTGTTTGCTATGATTTACGTTTTCCTGAAATGTTTCGGGCAATGGCTGATGCTGGCGTGGATATATGTGCTCTGCCTTCGGCTTTTACCAGCCTCACGGGGAAGGCGCATTGGGAGACTCTGATTCGTGCAAGAGCTATTGAGAATTTGTCGTATATGGTAGCGGCCGCACAGGGTGGTTATCACGTTAATGGTCGTGAAACTCATGGTGATAGTATGATTGTGGATCCATGGGGCACGGTGCTCAATCGTTTGCCACACGGTAC
>JAGLQT010000112.1 GCA_023136715.1 Gammaproteobacteria bacterium
AAAGAAAAAGAAGGTACCTGTGGTGAAGGCAAAATGCCTGCTAAAGAAAAGGAAGGCAAGTGCGGTGAAGCTAAATGTGGCGCAAACAACTAAGCAACCCATTTTGAGTTGAAAAAAACCCCGAGAGCCTGCTCTACGGGGTTTTTTTACCCCTAACCAAAGACGAGACTATTATGGAAAAAATTCTTTCTTTAGCCTGTAAAGCCCAGTCATTGCTCAATCGAACACGCATGGCTGATTTTCTTGCGCCACTGGCACTGCGTTTATATCTGGTGCCGATTTTCTGGATGGCAGGCACCAAAAAATTATCGGATATGGATGGCACCATCAGCTGGTTCGCCAATCCTGACTGGGGGCTGGGTTTACCTTTCCCTGCATTACTCGCCTGGGCGGCAACACTCACCGAAGCCGTAGGTGCTGTGGCACTGCTTATCGGCCTCGGCGTACGCTGGGTTTCGATTCCGCTGATGTTCACCATGATTATCGCCGCCACCACTGTGCATATGAAAAACGGCTGGCTGGCCATTGCCGAAGGCTCGGGCTTTTTTGCCAGTGACCGTACCATGGGTGCGATAGACCGTTTAGATAGAGCCAAAGACATTCTGAGGGAACACGGTAACTACAGCTGGTTGACCGAAAATGGTAATCTGGCGATTCTGAATAACGGCATTGAATTTGCGACTACATACTTTATTATGTTGTTAGTGCTTTTCTTCTACGGGCCGGGTAAAGCCAGCCTGGATTACTTCATCGAAAAACGTTACGGATTTTGCTAATGAGCACAGGCAATAACAGTCATCCCGTTCACGGCGCAGGCCTCGGCCTGCGTCGTGAAGCGATTGATGATATGAAACAGATCAGCAACGATCAGGTCGATTTCATGGAAGTCGCACCGGAAAACTGGATTGGTGTCGGCGGTGCCTATGGAAAAAAATTCCGCGCTTTCACCGAACGTTTTGATTTTGTTTTGCATGGTTTATCGCTATCCATTGGCGGGCCTTCTGCGCTCGATGAAGAACTGGTTAAATCCATTGGCCAGTTGATGCGCGAACATGGCATCCAGTTTTATTCAGAGCATCTTAGTTATTGTTCTGATGATGGCCATCTCTACGATTTGCTACCCATCCCCTTTACCGAAGAAGCCGTACACCATGTTGCTGAACGCATCAAACGCGTACAGGATATTCTGGGGCAGCAAATCGCCATGGAAAATGCCTCCTATTACACACCTGCACCCGGCGGTGAAATGCAGGAAATTGAGTTCATCAAAGCGGTATTAGATGAAGCTGACTGTAGTTTGTTACTGGACGTGAACAATATTTACGTTAACTCAATCAACCATAGCTATGACCCGGTTGCCTTCATGCAGGCATTACCTGCCGAGCGCATTGCCTACGGTCATATCGCCGGACATTATAATGAAGCCGATGATTTGATTGTTGATACCCATGGCGCTGATGTCATTGAAAATGTCTGGCAGCTGCTCGATAAAACATACCAGCACTTCGGCAGCTTCCCCACCTTGCTGGAGCGCGACTTTAATATTCCACCCATTCCTGAATTGCTGAGCGAAATTGATCGCATCAAACAGCTGCAACAAAAATGGCCGAACACTTCTGCTAACAGCAACGAGCAAGCCCGTGGCTAAGACTAACTTAAAAGATATTCAGTATGCCTTTACCGCGCATCTGCGTGATCCGGAAAACAACCCGGCACCAGAGGATATCGAAGACCGGCGCATGGGCATTTATCGTGACCTGTTTTATAACAATGTCGAAGGTTTTCTGTCCAAGTGCTTCCCTGTTATACGCAGCATCTACAACGATAAAAACTGGCACCGTATGGCACGTGACTTTTTTTCACGACACAAAAGTCAGAGCCCCTACTTTTTAGAAATCTCCCAGGAGTTTCTGGCTTATTTACAAAATGAACGCAAGACTCAGCCCGAAGACCCCGCTGGCTTACAGGAGCTGGCGCACTATGAATGGATCGAGCTGGCGCTGAATGTTTCTGATGAAACCATCAAGCTTGATGATATTGATGTTAATGGCGACCTGTTAGCAGGCCATCCGGTTTTATCTCCTCTGGCATGCTCGTTGTCCTATCAATTCCCGGTGCATAAAATGGCTACCGATTTTTTACCCGAGCAGCCACCGGAGCAAGCCAGTCACCTGATGGTTTACCGTAACCGCAACGATGAAGTTAAATTCATGGAAATAAATCCAGTCACTGCACGTCTTATTTATTTACTGGAGAATAATGACAACATGACAGGGCAACAGGCACTACAACAAATTACCGAGGAAATGCAGCATCCTAATCCCGAAGTGGTGATAAATGGCGGTTTGACTGCCTTACAGGAATTACAGGGCAACGGTGTAATTTTAGGTACTCGCCGATGATTTCTACAAAACTACGACAAGCTGGTTTTTTCTATCATTTTTTTATCTGCGCCTGCCTGTTAAGCACGCCAGTCCATGCTGCCGATGTCAGCGTGCACAAAAATGAACAAAGCGGTTTGCTCACCTGGACGTCCGAAGATGATGGTTTCAGTATTGAGCTAATCCAGCTATTGCCCGATTTTGTCCACGCTGTTTATGCCAAACACGATTTTCCACAATCAGAAATTGACCGGATCAATACTTACTGTGTTTTTGGCAGTATTCTCAAAAACACTTCACAGCAACGGCTCACCTATAAAGTCAGCGAATGGTCTTACATCGACCCACAGGGGAAAACACATCCGGTTAAAACAAAAAGCCAATGGTTAGAAGAATGGAAAAAAGCAGGCATTACTTTCTCCTGGACATTATTACCTGATGACGTCGTCTTTGAAGAAGGCGACTGGCAACAAGGCTTTACAACTATCAAGTTGCCCAGGGAATCCCATTTTGATTTAATTTACAGATGGACATTGGATGGTGTAGCACATAGCGGCACGCTGAAAGATTTAAGCTGCGCACCAGAAGATATCAAGCAACAATAACGAGTACAACATGCAAAAATTTATTACTTTTATATTTAGTATTTTACTACTGACCACATTCACGGCTAATGCTGCCTGGGAACAACCTGAACTTGGTTACAAACTCAGCCCCTTAGCAAAACCTGTTGATGCACCTAACTTCGTACTGAATGACATGGACGAATATGAATATGATTTTTCTGAATATCGTGGAAAAGTAGTGTTACTGAATTTCTGGGCAACATGGTGCCCACCCTGTAAACGTGAAATGCCTTCAATGGAGCGTGTTTATCAAAACCACCAGGACGATGACTTTACCGTTATTGGTGTTAACCAAATGGAAGATGGCGATCGTATTTTTGCTTTCACTGGCTCCCTGGACTTGCGCCCTACTTTTAATATTCTGCTCGATACTGATAGTCGAGTTTCGCAGGCCTATAATGTCAGAGGTTTACCGACGACTTATCTGATCGATAAGAAAGGACGTGTTCGTTATCGTGCGGTCGGTGGTCGTGAATTTGATCACCCGGAAGTGGAAAAGATTATTCAGTCTTTGATGGATGAATAACAATCAATCAAAAATCTTGTTCCACCAGTGACGTCTGTTATTTGGCGGATTCAAAGCCGCTTCCAGTTCTACCGGTTTAATTTTAGATAATATCCAACCCGGTAGCGGTGGATTCTCACTGAAACCGCAAGACACACCAAGATTGTTTGGATCGAATATTTTTATAAAAGACGGTGATTCTTTATTGTCGGTATAAACAATACCGCAGTAATCTTCATCGTGTTCTTTGTGCAGTAAAACATCAATTTCATCGATAAACTTTAATAGATGCGTTTCACTGGTGGATGATTCCGGTGGCACTTCACCGACGGCATAAATATACCAGTCGTTAGCCGCCTGTTGTTTGAGAATATCCCAAAACTCATCCAGATGATGCCAACGCAATAAAGAAGTCGAGTTGCCGCGATAGGCATCTACATAATTTTGTTCTACTGATGTATCCACAATTAAATCTCACTTACCTTTTATATTGAGAACTAACTCAATGTTTGACTAACAATCCAGACCTGTAGTTCCGACAAACTGCGATGTATAAACTCACGATCACCAAAAGCGCTGGCCATAACGGTAACACCCTGCATACGCGCCAACATGTCCATGGCCTTATCATCAGCATCTGGACAGTTTAATGCAGTAAACTGTTCGACTAACCAGCTTCGCATTAATGAAAATACCGCGCACGAGACTTCCTGTAGATTACGCTCATCCTTTGCCAGCTCGGAACATAATGTACCAATCGGGCAGCCGTTAACCACAATATTATCTTCAAATTTGGTGAGCATATTGCTAAAGCACAATAGTCGTTGACGAGGCTCGGTCGATTCCTCTTCACAGGCGTGTAACATTTCACCCCAAACTTCCACTCGTGACTCTACAACCGCATTTAGAATATCGTCTTTCGTTTTGAAGTAGTAATAGAAGTTGCCACGCGGTATTCCAGTCGCATCTGAAATATCCCTGAACGAGGTTTGATGGTAACCACGCGTATAAAACAACTGATCAGCCGCCTCAACAATAAGCTGGCGATTATTCTCTCCTTTACTACCCATAAGTTATAACCTTTGTACAAACAGTGAGGATTCGAAAAAGACAAACTAAACGCTGTCCCGATTACCAATATTTAAATGTTAGACGCTTGTATGACTAATGTAAACTTAAAACTATGGCTATACAGCAGTGAAAGCCCTTAAAATAGCGTCGGCTAAAAGCATAATCCGTACATAAGCAACTGTTTAACACCTAAAAAACTAACCATGTCTATAAGCGCGCTGACTATCAAAAACCTGAAAAAGACCTATCGCAATGGCACTGAAGCCTTGTGTGGCGTCGATCTGGATGTTCAGGAAGGTGATTTTTTTGCCCTGCTCGGTCCTAATGGTGCGGGCAAATCGACCACTATTGGTATTATCAGCTCACTGGTCAACAAAACCTCTGGCAGTGCCCAGGTGTTCGGTCACGATATTGATACTGATTCAGCCACTGCGCGTAGCCTGATTGGCCTTGTTCCTCAGGAACACAATTTCAATATTTTTGAACCTGTTGGTGAAATCCTTATCAACCAGGCAGGCTTTTATGGCATTGGCCGCCACGTAGCGACTCAACGCGCGGAAAAATATCTGCGCAAACTGGAACTGTGGGATAAACGTTTCGAGATGGCGAAGGAACTCTCGGGCGGCATGAAACGTCGGCTGATGATTGCGCGCGCACTCGTCCACGAACCCAAACTGCTCATTCTTGACGAACCCACAGCGGGTGTTGATATTGAAATCCGCCACTCGATGTGGGAATTCATGCGTGAAATGAATGCCTGCGGCACCACTATAATTCTAACCACGCATTATCTGGAAGAAGCCGAGAGCCTGTGCAACCACATTGCCATCATCGATAAGGGTGTCACCATTGAACACACCAGCATGCGAAAATTACTTGATCGCCTGCACATTGAAACCTTTGTACTTTATCTTGAGAATGGCATTAATGAGCTTCCTGTCTGTGGTGATTACCAGCTCAAATTAATCGATAGCAACACCATTGAAGCTGATATTGCACATACTCAAAGCCTGAACGAGCTTTTTCAAATACTATCCAACTGCAATGTAAAAGTACTCAGCATGCGTAATAAAACCAATCGACTGGAGCAGTTGTTTGTCTCCATGATGCGCAAAGGTAATGCCGATAATTACAACGGAGGCGAATCATGAATTTCTCGCAACAACTGATCGCCTTCAACACCATTATGATTCGTGAGTTCCGGCGTTTTATCCGTATATGGTTACAGACTGTCGTGCCACCAGCAATCACCATGGCGCTGTACTTTATTATTTTCGGTAAACTGATTGGCTCACAAATTGGTGATATCGACGGCTACCGTTATATGGATTACATCGTGCCTGGCCTGATCCTGATGGCGGTTATTACGAATTCCTACGCCAACGTGGTGTCATCTTTTTTCAGCGCCAAATTTCATAAGAGCATCGAAGAGATGATCATCTCGCCCCTGCCCAATCACATCATACTGGCGGGTTATATTTCGGGTGGTGTCGCTCGCGGCGTTATCGTTGGCATCACCGTCACATTTGTTTCCACATTTTTTTCTGACTTTCAGATTCACAACATCGGCATCACGCTGGCGGTGTTTGTGCTCACCTCCATCCTTTTTTCAATTGCAGGTTTGATCAACGCCACCTATGCAAGAAGCTTTGATGACATCACTATCATCCCAACTTTTGTACTAACGCCGCTGACTTATCTGGGTGGAATTTTCTACTCAATCAAAATGCTGCCCGAATTCTGGCAGACGGTTTCATTGGGCAACCCGATACTGTATATGATCAATACTTTCCGTTACGGCTTACTGGGCGTCTCAGATATCAATATCACGACAGCCTTTATCATCATCTTTGCTTTTATTATTGTGCTATTTAGCTTTGCACTCAACCTGTTGAACAGAGGCGTCGGCATCAAACCATAGTCCCACCCCAATATTGCAGACATAAAAATGGCCGCATGTAGCGGCCATTTTTATTGCTAAGAAGACGAAGTTTTAAGCGTGTTCTTCGGTAAAGAACTGACGCTGCAACAAGGCAAAACCGCCAAACATCACGGCAGTGAAAGCCAGGTTACCCAGCAAACTGTTCTGCAAGAAAGGGATACCCGCAACATAAGCCTGCATCAAACCAGCAGCATCCATTGGATACAAACCGGATGACATCATCCAGGCACCAAAGTTGGTGATAATGAAGAATAACAATGTAGCACCAACGGCTGAAGCAGCGACACGATTAGCCGTAATTTTCTTCTGCATCCAGATACCAATTCCTACAGTCAACGCAAAACCAACATAGACAAAGATCATGGTATTGTGGAAACCAATGATCAGGTCACTGAGAATCAGCGCCAAAAAAGGCAGGATGAACGCCATGCGTTTATCAGCGAAATAAGCACCGCCGAACAAAGCCATGGCTGCCACTGGTGAAACATTGGGGGGATGCGGCAATACTCTGAATAACGCAATACCGAAAACAATCACTATTAGTGACAACAATTTTTTATTCATGATCTTTCCCCACATATAAAGTATCAGTAAATTCTATCACAACAATGGCGACCTGAATCTACTTGAATTGCCTTAGATTACGCCTCGTCGTTCCACAACCACGCCGCACCACGGACACCGGATGAATCGCCATATTCCGGCGGCAGCAATTTGGTGCTAACCGTGTCTGAAAAAACATATTCCCCCCACAGTTTGGGGACGTTGCTGTACAGACGTTGAATGTTACCCATACCGCCGCCCAGCACAATCACGTCGGGGTCGAGAATATTAATGACATGCGCCAGGCCTTTGGCCATTCTTCGCTCGTAATATTGTAGCGCCTGCTCGCAATCCACATCGCCCTGCTCGGCCTGTTCAACAATTTGCCTGCTAGTCAGCACATGGCCGGTATTTATTTCGTGATTTTTCGCCATACCGGGGCCGGATAAGAAAGTTTCGATGCAGCCATTTTTTCCGCAATAGCAGGGCAATCCGGGTAACTCGTCAGCATCTGGCCACGGCATGGGATTGTGCCCCCATTCTCCAGCAATCGCGTTGGCACCATTGAGCACATGTTTATTCACCACAATGCCTGCACCCACACCGGTGCCCACGATCACGCCGAAAACAATGGCTGCATTTTTAGCTACACCATCGATAGCTTCGGAAAGCGCAAAGCAATTAGCATCATTGGTGATTTTTACCGGTCGCTGCAACAGAACTTCCAGATCCTGCTGCACGGGCTTGCCATTCATGCAGACTGTATTTGAATTTTTTAACAGGCCCACCGAAGAGTAGGCATAACTTAATGCACCGGGTGTGCAAATACCGATAGTCGCATCATGCTTGATGCTGGATTCAAGCTGCTCAATTAGCATCTTGATAGCGGCCAATGTTCCCGGATAATCATCTTCTGGGGTAGCAATGCGTTGCCGAGCAAGTTCAACACCCTGCTCATCCAGCACTATACCTTCAATTTTCGTACCGCCAAGATCAATGCCAATGCGTACCATGATAATTTATCCTCTATTTGGCTCCTGCATTCGGGAAGACTGCCAATATACCTCGGCTTCACCCTGCTGTTTAGTAATAAAACGTGCCATCACAAATAATAAATCAGAAAGCCGGTTGCTGTACGCCAATACCTCGGCATTAATCGTCGCTTCACGACTGGCCGTGACCAGGTTCCTTTCAACCCTTCGACATACCGCCCTCGCCAGATGGCACAGACTCGCCGCCTCGCCACCACCGGGTAAAATAAATTCTTTAAGCGGCAGTAAATCTGCATTGAGCTGATCCAGCGTTTGCTCCAGCCAGTCAATACGATCCTGCTTTATCAGCGACTGGCCACAACTCAGCTCACCACCGAGATCAAACAGGTCGTTCTGTATCAGCCTGACATATTCACAAACTTCACCGTCAAGTTTGCAGGCCAACATACCCAGCAGACTATTTAATTCATCAAGGTCACCTTGCGCGTGCATGATGGCGCTATCCTTGGCAACGCGTTCTCCCGTGGCCATACCCGTCTCACCCTTGTCACCGGTACGAGTGTAGATTTTTGTTAATCGATTTCCCATATTTAATAAAAACCCTGGTTACCGTCTGTCGTTTTATGTTGACCTTCTTCACTCAGAACATTATAGTCCGCGCACTCTACTGGTGCCTGTGATTTTTTCACACAGGCTAATTGGGAAGTTAGTGCATAGCTCTGGCTATTATTCTAACGCTGCCCCCGCAACGGTAATTGAGTGTAAGCGTATTGTTAACCACTGTGTTCGATCTGAACATGGGAAGGTGATGCGCCGCCAGCAATGGCACTCATAAGCCCGGAGACCTGCCTGTAGATAATCGACTAACCATCTTACATGCGCGGGGTGCGCACAGGAGTCAATAATGACAACTATCCCCAAAATTTTTCTATCTACCGTACTTGCATCTGCAGCTTTCTCAGCACAGGCTGAAACACAGCTACATCCTATTGTTACTGCTTCACGTATTGCACAATCCACCGACCAGACACTGGCTGCGGTGACTGTCATTACCCGCGAAGATATTGATCACAGTCAAAGCCAGACAGTCGCTGATTTATTGCGCAACCGCGTTCCCGGTATGGATTTTTTAACCACTGGCGGCACTGGTCATCAAACCAGCGCCTTTTTACGTGGTACCAGTTCTGATCAATTATTGTTCATTATTGATGGCAACATCGTGGGTTCTGCAACAACGGGCGCATCAGCCATTGAGCTGATTCCGCTGGAACAAATCGAACGCATTGAAATTATTCGTGGTCCACGTTCAGCTTTATATGGTTCCGATGCGATTGGTGGCGTAATACAGGTATTCACCAGGTCTGGTGGCGATCAATACAATGCATCGGTGACTTACGGTTCGCACAATACTCAAGCTGTTACTGTTGGCAGTAATATCAGCGGTGAAAGCACGCAACTGAATATTTCAGCCAGCCACTATAAAACCAAAGGCTTTGACGTTACCAATGATGGCGAAGATGATGATGATGGCCACAGCAACAATGCGGCGAACATCAACATCAAACAAAGTATTGGCCAGTCATCCAATATTCACGCCAGTGTTTTATATGCAAAGGGCGAAACTGAATTTGATAACAAGAGTTACGATAATGTTTCTGATTCCATCCAGCAAAGTTACACGCTGGGTTTTGATACCAGCCTGAATAACGACTGGAGCACCAGCTTCGATGCGGGTCAGAGTAAAGACCGACTCGAAACGCTTCGCTACAATGAAGACCTCGACCCTATGACCTGGTTACCACTAGGAACATTCTCACCTTCTGAGTCACTGTTCCAGACCAAACGAGATCAGGCTCGCTGGCAGAATGATTTGTCATTGGGCGAAACTATTCAGGTTTCTTTCGGTGTTGATTACATCAACGACAAGGTTGAAAGCACTACTACATTTGCCGAAACTGAACGTGACAACAAGGCACTCTATGCACTGATTCAGGATAAATTTGGCAAGCATCAAATTCAGCTTTCCGGGCGTGTTGATGACAACGAGGCCTTTGGCGTACATCGCACCGGCAATATTGCATGGTCATACGATGTCAGCGGCGAAGAGCAGATCAGCCTGTCTCACGGTACCGCTTTTATCGCACCTTCATTCAATGACCTGTATTACGTTGATTTTTTCTTCAATGGTAATCCTGACCTTGAACCAGAAATCTCTCGCAGCACTGAACTGGGTTTTACCGGCAATCATGGCTGGGGACAATGGGAAGCACGCGCTTATCACACCTTAATCAAAAACCTGATCGTGCTAAACGATACTTTCTCTTCCGTCGAAAATGCCGACAAAGCTGAAATCAATGGTATCGAATTTGAAGTTAGCGGCAAAACAGCAGGCTGGGATAATCAAATAAACCTGTCATTCATTGACACGAAAGATAAAGACACTGGCAATGCATTACAGGGGCGTGCTGCACGTACACTAAAAATGAATGTAGCGAAAAATTTCGACAGCTACCGCTTTGGTGTTCATCTGTTGGCTCAAAGCCCACGTTTTGCTAATTCAAGCAACACGGTTGAATTAGCCGGTTACGCGGTTGTTAATCTGACTGTTGAGAAATCCATCGACAAGAACTGGATGCTTAAAACCCGTCTGGAAAATGTGCTGGATAAGGAGTACTCCACATCCATCGATTTCTACGGCAACACCACCAACAACACACCTATCTCATTATTCGTAACACTTAGCTATCTGAATTAAAAAAACTTCAATTCAACGAGCTATTTCGAGGGCCGGCATTTTGCTGGCCCTTTTTCATTTCATTGAACTAATTCCACCCTTCTCGTTCAAATCTTACTGTTCATCTTTACTAACAATTCAGTACAATACGCTGGAAATATTTTAATAAAAAATTTGTAGATACTTTATGGATAATCAAGAAGCAATTTTAACCCTCAAAAAACACGTTAGTTCACACATCATAGGCCAGGAAATGCTGGTCGACCGACTGCTAATCGCCTTATTGGCAGATGGCCACTTACTGGTTGAAGGTGCGCCCGGTCTGGCCAAGACCAAAGCCATTAAGGTACTCAGCGATGGCATCGAAAGTGATTTCCACCGTATCCAGTTCACCCCCGATTTATTACCCGCTGATTTAACCGGCACCGAGGTTTATCGTCCACAAGACGGCAGCTTCGTTTTCCAGCAGGGACCACTGTTCCACAATCTGGTGCTCGCTGACGAGATCAATCGCGCCCCGGCAAAGGTGCAATCGGCACTGCTCGAAGCCATGGCTGAACGCCAGATCACTGTCGGTAGGACCACCTACAAACTGCCCGAGCTGTTTATGGTGATGGCGACGCAAAATCCAATCGAACAAGAAGGTACTTATCCTCTGCCCGAAGCACAGCTCGACCGTTTTCTAATGCACGTTAATATTGATTACCCGGATGCCGCCGCAGAAAAACAGATTCTTGAGCTGGCACGTAAGGAAGCGCTTGGCGGCAACAGTGAGTCGACCAAAGCAGACATCATGATCAGCCAGCAAAGTATTTTTGCCGCACGTGATGAAGTGTTGAATTTACACATGGCTGATAATCTCCAGGAATATTTGCTGCACATGGT
>JAGLQT010000113.1 GCA_023136715.1 Gammaproteobacteria bacterium
CACTCGACCGCTGCGCCCGTGCTCATGCCTGGCTGGCTGGTCGTGATTATGTCGGGCCGGATGATATTCAGGCGATTGCTTACGATGTACTTCGTCACCGTATTATTCTCAGTTACGAAGCGGAAGCCGAAGGCATTACGCCTGATACATTTATTAAAGAATTAATCGGCCGCATCGCTGTTCCATAAAACTTAAGTAGCATCGTGTCCCGCAAAGACCAACAAGCCGAAGGCATTACCTGGGTCAGTCCACAGTCACTGATTCAGTTGCGCCTGCTCGCATCCAAACTGCCGATCAACAGCAGTAAAATTCACGCGCGCCAGGGCGGTGCCTACTTGTCATCATTCAAAGGCCGCGGTATGGAGTTTGACGAGTCGCGCATGTATTTGCCCGGCGATGATATTCGAAGCATGGACTGGAAAGTCACCGCGCGTACCAACCAGCCGCACACCAAAGTGTTCCGTGAAGAACGCGAGCGCCCGGTGTTGCTCTGGCTCGACCTTAATCCTTCGATGTTTTTTGCTACCCGTGGTGCATTCAAATCAGTGGTAGCAACGCAGGCGGCCAGCTTGCTGGCGTGGAGCACGGTCAGCAGCAACGATCGATTAGGCGCACTGGTTTTCGCTGGTGATCAGCACACTGAAATGAGACCTAAGCGTGGCAAGGCAGCCGCTCTGGATTTTATTCGTCGTACTTGTGCCCACCCCGCATGGGAACATGTACCCGAACCACATCAGCCACGTAATATGAATCTGGCCGCTTCACGTTTGCGCAAGGTGGTTAAACCGGGCAGTTTAATTTTCCTGATCAGTGATTTCCGCGAAATGGATGATCAGGCCAGGTCACATATTATTAATTTGTCACGACACAATAATCTTGTGCTGTTACACGTATACGATCCATTTGAAGCTACGTTGCCAGCATCAGGTCAATACAAAGTCAGTGATGGCGTCAATGATGTTTCGCTGAACACGACGAATAAGAAATTACGTTCGGTTTATCAATCACGTTTTTCCGAGCATCAGCAAAAATTAATAAAACTGTGTCAGCAACACCGCATTCACTGGATACCTGTTTCCACCGAAGATGATGTAATGGAAAGCCTGCAAAAAGGACTGGGAATTCACGATGGCAAAAGCAGTCAGTTTCGGGCCGGAAAATAATTATGAACGGCGCAACACCGACAACGCTGGAACTGCGAGACATCCATTTACCCGAAGCCATTTCCTGGTGGCCACCGGCACCGGGCTGGTGGTTTTTGCTTGGTAGCATCATACTCATTATTGCCGCCATTTTTTTGTTTAAACGCTATCAGAAAAAGCAGGCTTTAAAAAAACAGGTGCTGGCTGAATTTGAAAACATCTGCACGCAGTATCAAAGCGATAAAAATGCCATCGCCCTGATTCAATCGATGTCGATATTATTACGCCGGGCCTGCATCAGCTTTTACCCTCGCAGTGAAGCCGCCAGCCTGACCGGTAAATCGTGGTTGGCATTTCTCGATGACACCAGCAAAGAAAAAGTCTTTGATACCGAGCATGGCCAACTGATTGCAACGGCACCTTATCTTTCTGAAAATACCAAACTGGATTTCGATGCAGAAAATTTAATCCATCTCTGCGAGAACTGGTTAAAAGCGCAGCCAAATAAAAACCATGACAGGGCGGGGTCAAAATCATGATGCATTTTGCCTGGCCATGGGCGTTTGCCTTATTACCACTACCCTGGTTATTGCGCCTGTTAATGCCCCGCGCCGCAAGCACCAATGCCGCTGCCCTGCAGGTTCCCTATTTACAGGACTTCCAGATCAGTTCAACTTCAACCGTCAATACCGGTAATATTAAACGCTGGCCATTGCTAATTTACATCCTGCTCTGGCTCTGTCTATTAAGCGCTGCCGCGCGCCCTCAATGGGTTGGCGATGCGATTGAATTACCCGTGAGCGGACGCGACCTGATGATGGCAATTGATTTGTCTGGCAGTATGGCCGAGCCTTTTAATCGTAACTACGGCAATGTCAAAAAATTAGATGCGACCAAAGTTGTGGCTAGTGAATTTATTGAAAAGCGGGTCGGTGATCGCATTGGCCTGATTCTATTTGGCGACCAGGCTTACCTGCAATCACCCTTAACCTTTGATCGCACCACGGTAAGAATTCTACTGTCCGAAGCGGTAGTTAACCTTGCCGGCAGAGCCACCGCCATTGGTGATGCCATTGGCCTGGCGATAAAACGTTTTAGCGAAAGCAACGACGATGACCGCGTATTAATACTGCTCACCGACGGCATGAATACTGCGGGCGAAATCAAACCAGCCAAAGCCGCCGAATTGGCTGCTAAAAAAGGCTTAAAGATTTATACCATCGGTATTGGTGATCGCACCAGTCGTGATTTAGATGAAAATACTTTACGCGCTATTGCTGAGAACACAGGCGGCCGTTATTTCCGCGCAACTAATATCGAAGAATTACAGCAGATTTATCAAATACTTGATGAACTCGAGCCAGTAGAAAAAGAAAGCCAGACTTATCGACCCACCTGGTCATTATTTTACTGGCCGTTATCTACTGGACTGTTTTTTGCAGGCCTGCTTGGCCTGGCCAAATGGCGAGGGCTGGCGTAATGGAAGCCTTACACTTTGTCAGACCGATGATGTTCTTCGGATTAATTCCGCTGATTATTTTGCTGATTATTTTATATCGCCGTCAGGGTAACAGCGTGAACTGGAAAACAGTGTGCGACGCCAAACTGCTGCCGTATATTTTGAGCCAGAGCACAAACAGATCCAGTCGTTTTCCATTATTTATCGCCGCACTGGCAGCTAGCCTTTGTATTATTGCCGCCGCTGGCCCAGCCTTTGAAAAACTACCGAAGCCGGTTTATCGTGAACAGTCCACGCTGGTCGTTCTGATGGATCTTTCGCAGTCCATGGATGCCAGCGATATAAAACCCAGCAGAATGGAACGCGCCAAACTCAAGTTGCTGGATATTTTAAAAATCCGCAAAGCAGGACAAACTGCGCTCATCGTTTACGCCGCCGATGCATTTACCGTGACACCGCTAACCGACGACAGCAACACCATTGCCCATCTGGTACCAACACTTGAAACCGGGTTGATGCCATCACAGGGCAGCCACGCTTACACCGCTATCGATAAATCATTAGAACTATTGCAGCAAGCCGGGGCTAGTGGTGGCGATGTACTATTAATCGCTGACGAGATTACTAATCGCGACCTGCAGTCTATTAATATGCTGACAACAAAAGGCCATCGCCTGTCGGTGCTGGGCGTGGGCACTGAAAACGGTGGACCAATTTCATTAAATGGTGGTTTTTTACAGGACAGCAGCGGCGCCATTATTATTCCAAAACTCAATCAACAAAAATTACAACAGGCTGCGCTTAAAGGTGGCGGGCTTTACGCTAGCATTCAGGCTAACGACTCGGATATCGAAAAATTAAATAAATTATTCAGTTCACGAAAAGTAAAACAGGGTAATGATGAAAACAGCGACCGTATGGAATTGACGGCTGACATCTGGCAGGAAGAAGGCCCGTGGCTGTTATTGCTGGTGATCCCACTGGTGGCGCTGTGGGCGAGAAAAGGCTGGTTGTTATGTTTTACCGCCCTGATACTGCCGATACCTGAGCCTGCTTATGCCCTGGACATGGAACATTTATGGCGCAACCCTGACCAGAAAGCCATGAGTTTATTTAATGCCGGTGACGCTAAAACAGCCGCTGAAAAATTCCAGCAGAACGACTGGAAAGCCTCTGCACACTATCGTGCGGGCAATTATGAAAAATCACTGGAGGCATTACAGGAACCAACGACCAGTAATGATTTTTATAATAAAGGTAATGCACTGGCACAAATGGGACGCTACCCTGAAGCGGTTGCCGCTTATGACGAAGCGCTTAATTTAGACGCCAATAATGAAGATGCCAGCTTCAACCGGGAACAGGTCGAAAAAGTCATAAAAGAACAGCAGCAATCACAGGATGGCGAAGGCGAAAAATCTGACGATTCAGAGCAAGACGGAAAAGAGAATAAAGATCAGCAAAAGCAGGACGAGCAGGGAGAATCTTCTGACCAGAAAGACGGTGAAGACCAGCAGAGCGAGGATGCTGATAAAAAGGATGCCTCTGAATCGGAACAAAAAAACAAAGATCAAAGCGAAAGCGATCAGGACAAACAATCCGCACAACAAAATAATCAGGAACAGGATAAAAACAAGGTCGAACAGGCTGTGAAGGATGCGCAGGAAGAATCTCAGGACCAGGCGGACAAGGAAGAGCAGCAGGCACAACAAATGAATCAGCTTGAAGAAACCGAACTCAGTGAAGATGATCAGGCTGTCGAGCAATGGCTAAAAAGAGTACCGGACAATCCTGAGCAATTATTACGACGCAAGTTTCTTTACCAATACAAAAATATGGAGAAGAAAACACCCAGTGAACAATCCTGGTGATTTTTCAGAGAACAACTTATGAGACATCGAAACAGTTTATTACTAGCCTCAACTTTATTGCTGTCATTTTTCAATACGGTGCAGGCCGCCAACATTGTTGCTTCCCTGGATCGCAGTCATATCTTTATTGATGAGTCTTTCCGCCTTGTTCTTGAAGCAGACGATTCTGTCGATGACGATCCAGATTTCAGCCCATTGAACAAAGACTTTGAGATTCTCAGCCAAAGTAAAAGCACCAATATGTCTTTTGTTAATGGTAGCTACAGTCGTAAGGGTGTATGGAGCCTGGAGTTAATGGCAAAACGAATCGGCGCACTAACTATTCCTTCGGTTTCATTTGGCAAGGATCATAGCCCAGCGTTACGCATCCAGATCAAAGACCCTGCCATATCAAAACAACAGCCCACAAAAAATGAAGATGTTTATCTTCAGCTGGAAATTGAAGAAGATAAAGCCTGGGTACAATCACAAGTTATCATCAATGTTCGCTTGTTCAGCCGTATTTCCATGAACAATCTGCGAAGCAGTGAACTAGAAACCAACGACCCCGATGCCATCATAAAACAGCTGGGCAACGCCAGAAGTTACGAAGCGTTCAGAGAAGGCGTGCGTTATGCTGTGCACGAAATACGCTACGCCGTATTCCCACAACACAGCGGCAAGCTTGAAATCAAACCTATGGTTTTTGAAGGTCGCGTCAATAGTGGTCGTGCACGCTCCTTCATGGATCAGTTCATGAAAGCCGGCGAACGCAAACGTGTTCGCTCGAACAGTGTCAGCATAGAAGTGCAGGCAAAACCTGCTAATCTCAAACTTTCAGACTGGTTACCCGCCAAAGGCATCACGCTTTCTGAACAGTGGTCGGAAGATGTGACCCAGCTAAAAAATGGTGAACCCGTCACCCGTACTATTACCATCAACGCCCACGGTATGATGGCGGAGAACCTGCCTGACCTGGGCACGACCGAAATCGACAAACTGAAACAGTACCCAGACAAAGCCGTACTGGAAAACAATGTCACCGATCAGGGTATCTCCAGCAGCAAACAAATCAAGGTTGCACTAATTCCAACGCGCTCTGGTGGTTTTAAACTACCGGCCATTGCTATTCCATGGTGGAACACCACTATGGGGAAACAGGAAGTTGCCGTACTACCCGAAAAACTAATTCGTGCCCGTGGCGAAATTGCAAAAACAACACCGATTACTCCCACTAATACAGATAAGCCAGCGAAGATTATCGAAGACAAAGCTAGCAGCCTGACATCCCCTGCTCAGGTCAGCCATATGGGTTACTGGCCCTGGCTCAGTTTGATTCTGGCTATGGGCTGGCTGGCTACACTGTTCGCCCTGTTCCGCAAAAAAACAGCTGTAACGATGGTCAAAGCGATGCCTGATCAATCATCGCTACGTGTTCTCGAAAAAGCGGTACATAAACACGGCAGTAACAACGATGCCCAGCAGACCAAAGATGCCTTGCTATCGTGGGCCAGGGCACGCTGGCCGGATCTTGCCATCAATAATCTCATTGAAATTAGCCAGCACGTACCAGCTGAACTGGCTGCGGAAATTCATAACCTCAATACCGCTCTATACAGCTCCAATGCTGACCAATGGCAGGGTGATGCCCTATTACAAAACTTCAAAAATTTCCGCCAGAAAAAAACCCCACAGAGCCACAATGACGACCAGTCTCTGGAGCCCTTATATAAATAAATCTTGGCTAAATCTTAATGAGATAACCAAATAACCTTATATAAAACTACTTGAATTAAATAATTAACCTTATAATCTATGAGCATCTATAAATCATAAGGTATCGCCATGTCATTCGAGTCTTTTGCCGAAGCACTTTCATTTTTTTTCTGGGGTGCATTTATCACTGCCATCATTCTTGGCGTAGTGGTTAACAAAACTAATTTCTGCACCATGGGTGCTGTTTCCGACATGGTCAACATGCAGGATTACGGCCGTTTCCGTGCCTGGTTGCTGGCCATCGCCGTCGCCACGCTGGGTGTCACCCTGCTTGAATATCTCTCCATGATGAATGTCAGCAGTACCTTTCCTCCTTACCGCGGCAGCCAGCTTATTATTGCTGAAAACCTGGTCGGCGGCCTCCTCTTTGGTATAGGCATGACACTGGGCAGCGGCTGCGGCAATAAAACATTGATTCGCATCGGCGGCGGCAACATCAAATCCGTCGTCGTATTTGCAGTGATCGCTGTAATTGCCTACTACATGCTCAGCCCGTTGCCCGGCACCGATCAAACCCTTTTCAGCCTAATCTTCTTCGACTGGATTCGTCCTTTGTCGATTAATCTGGAAAGTCAGCAGGATATCGGCGCCATGATTGCGGGTGATGATTCAGCCACAGCCAGACTGATCAGTGGTTTAATCGTCAGCGTGGCATTACTCGTGTTTATTTTTAAATCGGCTGATTTTAGAAGTAACAAAGACAATCTGCTCGCTGGTCTTGTTGTCGGCTCAGTGATTCTTGGCGGCTGGTATTTAAGCAGTAACATCGTCATCGACAATGAAGAAGAATTCGATGAAATTTATACCCTGAGCGATTACTACCAGAACTGGGAGATGATCGCCGAAGATGATGAAGGCAAACCAGCGCAGGGCCGGACACTCAGTTCACAGTCCTACACCTTCATTAATCCCATTGGCCAAACCTACGGCTACATTAAAGGTAGCTTTGATAGTGCCCTGCTAACCTTTGGACTGCTTTCAGTATTTGGCGTCATTCTGGGTTCATTCATCTGGTCACTACTCAGTCGCTCATTCCGTATCGAGTGGTTCCATGACAAAAAAGATTTTGCTACGCATATGATTGGCGCGGTGCTCATGGGCTTTGGTGGCGTGCTGGCACTGGGCTGCACTATCGGCCAGGGCATCACCGGTGTTTCAACACTGGCACTGGGTTCATTCCTGACACTGATCGCGATCATCTTTGGCAGCGCTTTAACCATGAAGATTCAGTACTACAGAATGCTGCATGAAGATGCCAGTTTTGTTGCCGCCCTATCAACCTCCCTGGTTGATATGAAACTGCTACCTTCATCGATGCGTAAACTTGAAAACCTGTAACCCTGTAAAACAGCTGCTAATTCTGGCAGCCGTTTTTCTTCCTGCTGTTGCTAGTGCGAATGAATACGCACCCATCGGCGTTGATATGCAGGTCGAAAAAATGTCCGAACACGTTTATTACGTTATGGGTAAAGCTGGCATTGCCACCGACAACGAAGGTTTTATTTCCAACGCGGGTTTTATTGTCACCAATGAAGGTGTGGTTGTCTTCGATGCACTGGGTACACCTTCGCTAGCCGCCGCCCTGCTCGAACGCATCCGAAAGATAACCAACCAACCGATCAAATATGTCGTCATGAGTCACTATCACGCCGATCACATTTATGGTCTGCAAGTTTTCAAACAAGCCGGCGCAACCATTTACGCACCCGAAGGCTCAGCTGATTACATTCATTCCGAAGCGGCAGCTAATCGTCTGGAAGAAAGACAGCTATCGCTTTATCCATGGGTCAACGATGACACTGAAATTGTCGTTCCCGATGTCATCATCGATAGCAGCCATCAATTAAAACTCGGCGGCCTCGACTTCAGCATCAACTATCTGGGCAAAGCTCACTCCGATGGTGACCTCGCCATGCTGGTCGAACAGGATCGCGTACTATTCTCCGGTGATATTATTTTTGAAGGCCGCGTTCCCTTCGTTGGCAACGCCGACACCAAACATTGGCTAAAAACCTTAACCGAACTCGAAACCGGTGGCCTCGCTGCGCTCATCCCCGGTCATGGCCCAGCTTCAAAAAAACCGGCTTCGACTATTTCACTAACACGACGTTACCTGGCTTACCTCCGTAAAACCATGGGCTATGCCGTTGATGACCTAACACCTTTTGGTGAAGCTTACGATGAAGTCGACTGGTCAGAATTTGAAAACGTACCTGCGTTTAAAGAAGCCAATCGCATTAATGCGTACCAGGTTTACCTTTCGATGAGTAAAGAATTGTTTGAAAATTGAACTACTGAGTTTGTTGTTGACAAAATATCCAAAAACCACGACTATCCAACCATGATTAAATTTATCAGCCACAAAGCGATTCGATGCATGCG
>JAGLQT010000114.1 GCA_023136715.1 Gammaproteobacteria bacterium
CAGAAAAAGTTTTTACTTAAGGCCGCTGCTTAAAAACCAGCGGCCTTTTTTGTTGTTTACACTGAAAAAAATAGGAAGAAGAAATGTCTGTCCCTGCTGCTTATATGATCGTCATACTTGTATGGAGCACGACGCCGCTTGGCATTCAATGGAGCGGTGTTGATATTGGTTATGAGTACGGTGTTGCCCTGCGTATGCTCATTGGTTTGTTTGCACTGATAATTATTGCGCGCTTGTGGAAACTGCCTGTACCCTGGGACAAAGCTGCACGACGCGTTTATCTGGCTAGTGGACTATCGTTGTTTCTGGCGATGACATTTGTCTACTGGTCAGCACAATACATTCCCTCGGGCTGGATTGCGGTCATCTTTGGGCTTTCGCCAGTTTTAACCAGTATTTTTGCTACGCTGATTCTGCATGAAACGGCTTTTACCTTTGGCCGTGCCGTGGGTATGTTGCTGGGTTTATGCGGACTGGCGGTGGTATTTATGGAAGGCCTGAGCATTTCGACTGCGGCTTTATGGGGTGTCGCTGCGGTGACTTTTAGCGCTGTCTCGCAATCGCTCGGTGCGGTGCTGATTCGTAAATTGGAACCTAAGATGCCAGCTATTTCTATCACTATTGGAAGTCTGGTTGTGGCTACGCCATTATTTTTTGCCAATGCTTTTTATAGTTCTGGATTACCTGATGCGTGGCCTGTGCAGTCGGTAATGGCGATTGTTTATCTGGCCGTTTTTGGCACCGCACTTGGCTTTCCGCTTTATTATTATTTGTTGAAAAATATTAATGTGGAGCGAGTTGCATTGATTACTTTAATCACACCTGTGACGGCTTTATTACTAGGAGCGGCAATTAATGGTGAGGTGATTGGCTCGCAGGTATGGTTGGGCACAGCTCTAATTTTGAGTGGGCTGGCTATTTATGAATACGGAAAATATCTACCGTTCAAAAAGAAATGGCAGATACGCTGGAATCAGCGTCCACTATAAACTGTTAATTAAGGGGTGATAATTGGATGTGGTTGCGGTATGTTGTAGCTATAAAAAATACCGCAACCCCAACAACTCAAATGGGTAACATCATGCGTCTGATAATAAGCTTAGTTTTAATCACTCCATCTCTGGTTGCCTGTTCAAACTTGAGCAAATCACCTGACACGCTACGTCACAATTATCTGGCGATTACGCAGCCTGGTATCAGTATGGATGAGACTGTACCGCTGATTAAAAAGAAAATAAAACCCGAAGGTTCGCTATTGGTTCGCGAAGGTGTACCCTGCCTGAATAAGGAAGAAGCACACCTTCAAAAAGGCGTACATTCCATCAAGGTAAATCTGGGCTGGTATTACTGGGGTACAGTCGAAACTCCCGTATATGGAGAATGGTGTTTCAACGACAACAAAAAGTTAATCGATATTGTGGTTTACAAAGCGATTGATGATTTTGCTCATCAGCCTTAACTATTGAGGATATTGCCTTAATATCAAAACATCACCACGCTGGGTAAACTCAATTTTCTTCAAAAAAGACATGCCCAGTAAGACTACATCCGAAGCATCACCGGGATTAATGATTGCTCTGACATTTTGCAGTTCGATACCATCAACCGCCACACTTCCAAGCATTGAAGCATAACCAGTCACTTCACCATTAGCAGTTAAAACCTGAATAGCCACGCCGCGTTTTAACTGTAGGTCGTTAGCAATATGCTGGGGTACTGCAACACCAGTGGCTCCAGTGTCGAGCATAAATACCACGTGTTGGCCGTTGATCGAACCGTCAGTGACATAATGCCCATAGCGGTTTCGCTGCAATTCAACTTCACGCACACCGGCTTCGGTATATTGCGTATTCAGGCTTTGATTGGGATTGGTTTGATTATCGATAACGTCTTCAAAAAAGCTCATCACGATAATGAGAAATACAACCCACATCGCCACCACCATAAAGGTGCCGATACTTTTCTGTTCTTTGTGTTCGGGGTTGTTGTCCATCTGAGGCAGTATAACTTTAAATTGCCGCATCGTCCCTGATGGGCAAGTAATCTAGTTCAACGAGCTCAACTAGCCTTTCATCATATCGAAAAATTCATCATTGGTTTTAGTAGACTGCATTTTACTCATGAGGAATTCAATCGCACCGATCTCATCCATAGGTTGCAACAATTTACGTAGTATCCACATTTTCTGCAATTCGTCCGGCTTGGTCAGTAATTCTTCACGACGTGTACCAGAACGATTGATATTGAAGGCAGGGAAGATACGTTTTTCTGTAATACGACGATCCAGATGAATCTCCATATTACCGGTGCCTTTAAATTCTTCGTAAATCACTTCATCCATTTTTGAACCGGTATCTACCAGCGCTGTTGCAATGATAGTAATACTGCCACCTTCCTCGATATTACGCGCTGCACCAAAGAAACGTTTTGGACGGTGCAAGGCGTGAGCATCGACACCACCAGTCAGCACTTTACCGGATGAAGGAATGACGGTGTTGTAGGCACGTGCCAGACGTGTGATCGAATCAAGCAGGATTACTACATCCTTTTTATGTTCAGCCAGTCGCTTGGCTTTTTCGATAACCATTTCTGCAACCTGTAC
>JAGLQT010000115.1 GCA_023136715.1 Gammaproteobacteria bacterium
TGACGGCTGGCTGGCTCATCAAAGGTACTGGAAACCACTTCACCGCGCACACTGCGTTGCATCTCGGTGACTTCCTCAGGACGCTCATCAATCAACAAAACGATGAGATAACACTCTGGATGATTAGCAGCAATCGATTGAGCAATATTGCTCATCAACATAGTTTTACCGGCTTTAGGTGGTGAAACCAGTAAACCACGTTGGCCTTTGCCAATCGGCGCCACCATATCGATAATACGTGCGGTAATGTCTTCTGTACTGCCATTACCACGTTCCATCGTCATACGTTCGTTAGGGTGTAACGGTGTCAGGTTCTCAAAAGCAATTTTGCTACGCGATTGTTCAGGTGATTCAAAATTAACCTGGTCAACCTTAAGCATGGCGAAATAACGTTCGCCTTCTTTAGGTGGTCGAATCTTTCCGGATATGGTGTCGCCAGTACGCATACTGAAACGGCGAATCTGACTGGGTGAAACATAAATATCATCTGGGCCAGCTAAATACGAACTATCAGCGGCACGCAGGAAACCAAAACCGTCCTGCAAAATTTCTAATACACCATCACCAAAAATGTCTTCACCTTTTTTGGCATGAGCTTTAAGTATGGCAAAGATAATTTCTTGTTTTTTAGATCGCGCTACATTCTCCAGTTTCATGGATGATGCAAGATCGAGAAGTTCCTGAACAGGCTTTAGTTTGAGTTCTGTAAGATTCATAGATGATTTTTTTGAATAGAGTTAGTTAGATTATTTCAGTTTTAAGTTTTGATTTTTTAGCAAACCGGAAAGGCCTTGCCTTAGCCGCAAGATTTGCGGCACTGGATGTGCTTGCCAGGCAAGCAGAATTTTTTTAGTGTTTATTTAAGTTTTTGTCTATATCCTGATTGTAATTCTACGAATTACTATCAATAAATGCGGTTAACTGCGATTTTGATAAAGCACCGACTTTAGTCGCTTCAACTTCACCACCTTTAAATAACATTAATGTTGGAATCCCACGAATACCAAATTTAGGTGGCGTATTTGGATTCTCATCGATATTAAGTTTTGCGATTTTAACTTTATCTGCGTAATCGCCCACGATTTCTTCAAGGATAGGAGCAATCATCTTGCAAGGACCACACCATTCTGCCCAGTAATCAACCAATACAGGTATATCTGAATTTAAAACTTCTTGTTCAAACGAATCATCGGTAACGTAAACGATTTGATTACTCACTGCAGGAATTCCTCCGGAATTAATATTTTTCTTATGTTTTCTTTTGTTAGGAAGTGCGAGAAAAAAATTACTGGAAATGTTGTCGAATTGAAACTGTCAAGCTTCTAAGACATATATTTGGTGGCTATCTTAGACTATTTTTTGAATTTGTACACCCCTTTTCTGTATGTGATTCCATTTTAGGTTAAGCTACGTGGATGACCGATACTAATATTACAGACATCCGTTTTGACCAGTTCGATTTAGATTCACGCATTATCCAGGGTTTGAACGACACCGGCTTCCAATTTTGTACTCCTATTCAAGCAGAAAGTATTCCAATCACCATTACTGGCCAGGATGTTGCAGGTGAAGCTCAAACTGGAACAGGTAAAACCGCTGCATTTATGGTCGCCTGCTTTGACTATTTGTTAAAAAATCCTGCCAGCGACGGTAAGCGCGCTAACCAGCCCCGAGCCTTGATACTCGCGCCGACACGCGAGCTCGCCATACAGATTCATAAGGACGCTTTAAATATAGGCAGGCATACCGATCTAAAATTGGGCCTGGCTTACGGTGGCACCGGCTATGAAGAGCAACGCAACCAGATACAGAATGGAGTCGATATCCTTATCGGCACACCTGGTCGAATCATTGATTATTTCAAGCAACATGTTTTTGATCTTAAAGCTTGCCAGTGTGTCATTTTAGATGAAGCTGACCGCATGTTTGACCTCGGCTTCATTGCGGACATTCGTTATTTATTGAATCGCTGCCCTGCCCCTGATAAACGTCTAAGCATGCTATTCTCGGCCACCTTATCGCATAGGATCGGTGAACTGGCTTATGACCATATGAACGACCCCGTCGAAGTTCGTATTAAGGCAGACACCAAAACTGCCGACAAAGTCAAACAAACGGTTTATTACCCGGCCAATGATGAAAAAATCCCTCTATTGCTGGGCCTGATGAAATCACTTGAAACCAAACGCAGCATCGTCTTCATCAACACCAAACGTGTTGCTGAAAATGTAGACGCCTGGCTGGAAGGCAATGGCATTAAATCTGCACTGCTTTCCGGTGATGTACCACAGAAAAAACGCCAGACGCTATTAAAGAAATTTGAAGATGGCGAATTCAATGTCATGGTCGCCACCGATGTTGCTGCACGCGGCCTGCATGTTCCAGAAATTAGTCACGTTTTTAATTATGACCTGCCTCAATCCGGTGAAGATTATGTTCACCGTGTTGGTCGTACCGCGCGTGCTGGCGCCAGTGGTGCCGCTATCAGCTTTGCCTGTGAAGATTACGCGCATTACCTGATGGACATCGAAGAATACATTGGCCATCGTGTGAACAACGAGCCAGTAACAGCCGAACTACTGGCCAAGCCGTTGCCACGCGCAAAACGCGAACGTAAACCAAGACCTGGCGGCCACCACAAAAATCGTAATCAGGGTAACAGGGGCCGAAGCCAGAACAGACATTAAAAAAATCTGTGGATCGGTAAATAAGGGGTTAATCTACAACGAAGGTAGCGCAGTAACGCCGCGCTATCGCTGTAATTCGTCAAAGGCCAGTTCGGCCACTGCTAAAGCTTGCTCAACATCACTGCCAAGTACATTAAAGTGCCCCATTTTTCGCCCAGGGCGAGCTTCTGTTTTTCCGTACAGATGCAGCTTAATTTCGGGATGCGCCAGCAGGGCTGCCCAGTCCGGCTCCCATAAATCACCCAGCATGTTCACCATAACCACGGGCGAGGTTAAGCGTGTATCGCCGGGCTTCAAACCACACATCATTCTTGCCTGCTGTTCAAATTGCGATGTCACACAGGCATCCTTGGTGTAGTGGCCGCTATTATGGGGGCGCGGCGCCATCTCATTAAATATTAATTCACCGTCGCCGGAAATAAAGAATTCAACAGCAAGAATACCAACATAATCCATCGACTCGGCCAAGGCTAAAGCTTGTTGCCGCGCCTGGTTTGCCAGCGATTCTTCAATACGTGCTGGCACCGCACTGAGATGCAATATGCCATCACGATGCTGGTTTTCGGCAATCGGATAACTCACTGCCTCAGCCTGGGTATTTCGCGCCACAATCACCGACACTTCCAGTGCCAGATCAATTTTCTTTTCCAGCACGCAGGCTACTTTTTTCATCGACGCAAAAGCCGAGATCAATTCTTCCGCACTGTTAATTACCGCCTGACCCTTACCGTCATAACCCAGAGTCGCACTTTTCAGTATCGCGGGCACTCCAATAGTCTCTATCGCTTTTTCAATATCAGCATCAGACTGAATAAAATAATACGGCGCAGGATTCAAACCCGCTTTCAAAGCATATTGTTTTTCATAATGACGGTTTTGTGCAATTTCCAGCGCATCAGCCGAAGGAGAAACCTGCGTGCTTTTTGCCAGATAACGCAGGCTTTCGGCGGGGACATTTTCGAATTCTGTAGTGACGGCATCACAGCGTGAAGCCAGTAAATCCAGAGCAGCCTTATCTAAATAATCTGCTTTGATATGTTCGTCTGCGATACGACCTGCAGGGCTTCCTTCGTCAGGTTCGAGCACCACCACACGATAACCCAGTGTCCGCGCAGCCACACAAAACATACGACCTAACTGACCACCACCCAAAACACCCAGTGTTGCTCCGGGAAGTATTTTTGGGAGTATCTGCTTTGTCATATCGCTCGTTTTACCTTATAGAGGGTGCAATAGTAAAATTATTTCTGCGGCGGCAGAGACATATCCAGCACAGCAGTCTCCTGAATCGCGCGAAAAGCATCGAGCTTATCGGCTAACGCCTTATCAGTAATGGCCAGCAATGAAATTGCATACAAAGCCGCATTCGCTGCACCCGCCTCCCCAATCGCAAATGTCGCCACAGGGATACCCTTGGGCATTTGCACGATGGAAAGCAGGGAATCCATACCTTTCAGATATTTTGAAGGCACAGGCACACCCAGAACCGGCACGGTTGATTTAGCCGCCAGCATGCCGGGCAAATGTGCAGCACCACCGGCACCAGCAATAATACAGGCCAGGTCATTGTCACGCGCACTCGCAGCATAATCGAATAACAAATCTGGTGTCCTATGGGCCGAAACCACGCGCGCTTCATAGGCTACACCAAAGGCTTCTAACTGTTGCACAGCATGCTCCATTACAGGCCAGTCGCTCTGACTACCCATCACCACGCCAACTTTAAGTGTTGTCATATCTCACCGCCCCATAAATATCGAGGAAAAAACCGTGTAGTTTATACGAATCTAAAGAATTTTACGAAGATCGCCAGCAGATCGTAATAACGCAGGGGCAATCAGAGCTAGTCAGCATTTTTGATCTTACCTGTCTTCAGGTACAGGCACAGACTACTCGCCACATCAAGTCCACCACTATTGATCTTTGCATCATGCTCACCCAGATCAATACCCATACCAAAATCGATAGCGACCTCCTCTATTTTCATATTCAGTCCCATATCATCAGCATTGTTCAGCATCTCAATTTTGGACATCACAAAAGAATAACCTTCGTCAGGGAAAATGCCATCAAAAACCTTGCGCATACAGGAGTCCATTTCTTTCTCTTCCAATGAAAAATCAGCAAACGAAGCCTGCACATAGCCAAATAAATAACCGGCAGTCACGGTATCATCCATGCGCTTAAACACCGCTTTCCAGTTTATCTGCCCGACTTCATCTGCAGCCGTCTTTATTTGCTTATGCAAAGCAGAACCTACACGCATGGTGATGTCATCTAACTGCTTATTATTCTTATGCTTAAATAACCCGAACATACAACCTCAACACCCCTGAAATACTCCTAAATATAATAAGTTAACTGATAGGCGTAGAGTATAGAAAGAAATATTAATAATACTGAAATAACCACAATATCTTAAATTGTGTTTCAATCCAGATAATTGGATAAAACAGAACTTTAGAAATGGATCACTTAAAAAAAATATGGTGGTTATGGGTGGAC
>JAGLQT010000116.1 GCA_023136715.1 Gammaproteobacteria bacterium
TACGTGATCAAATAAAAAAACAAATTGTCAAAGATAGTGGCGCCAAGCTTTCATTATTATTTCAATCATTCGGTTTCAAGCATGGCACACCTACCGACTCAGACTTTGTTTTTGATGTACGCTGCTTACCCAATCCACATTGGGAACCCAAGCTACGGCCACTAACCGGACTCGACAATGAAGTCGCTGAATTTTTACAGTCACAGGATGAAGTTCAGGACATGCTTGAACATATCCGGCAATTCATGAAAAACTGGATACCCAAATTTGAACAACAAAACCGTTACTATCTCACCGTATCAATCGGCTGCACCGGCGGTCAGCATCGCTCTGTTTTCATCGCACAACAATTATGCGATGATTTTAATGGCATGATTGATAACGTATCGGTTCGACATAGAGAAATGCAATGAGCGTCGCCCTGCTATTAATTTCACATAAAGGCATCGCCAGCAATCTGCTGGACACAGCCTCGTCTATTGTTAATGACAAACCCGTTAACATGTCCTACGTCGAAGTACCAATGGACGCACCGATCGACACAATGAGAAAGAATATTCAAAAGAAACTGGATCAATTTGATCAAAACAAGGAAGTCTTAATACTGACCGACATCTATGGCGGCACACCCAGCAATCTTGCTAGCTGCTTTATCTCGAATGAAAAAACTGAGCTGGTCAGCGGGTTGAATTTAGCCATGATTATCAAAGCTATCAATTATAGAAACTTGCCTTTAACTGAACTGGTAGAAAAAATTATCCAGGGTGGTCGCCAAAGCATCGAACAACACAAAGACGAGCACCCATCATGCCATTATTAAATCGCGACATTGAAATCATCAACAAACTGGGCATGCATGCACGTGCTGCCGCAAAATTCGTTAAACTGGCCTCAACTTTTGGAAGCCTGATAGAAATCGAACGTAAGGGACGTCGCGTTAATGGCAAAAGCATCATGGGAGTTATGATGTTAGCAGCCTGTAAAGGCTCAGAAGTCACCCTTTATGCTGATGGTGACGACGCTGAAGAAGGTCTCGATCAACTCGAACAATTAATCAACAATCGCTTTGACGAAGACGAATAAATTAAACGGAGTATTATTTGAGTATTCTTATTAATGGAATCGGAGTATCAAGCGGCATCGCCATTGGCGAAGCTTATGTGTATTCGCGTGAACAAAAAGAAATAAGCAAATATAAAGTCCCAGCTGCTCAACACAAAAAAGAAATTCGACGATTTAAAAAAGCCTTATCCAATGCCAGCGAGCAGCTGCATGAAATAAAAAACAAAATCGCTGCTGATACTCCAGCCGATATTCTGGCTTTCATCGACACACATTTACTGATGCTGGAAGACCCCACTTTTGACGAAGGTACCGTCTCTAATATAAAAGCACTTTCCTGTAATGCTGAGTGGGCCTTGAACCTGCAAAGCAAGCGTCTGGTCAAAGTCTTTGATGAAATGGACGACCCTTATTTACGTACTCGCAAGGATGATGTGCTGCACGTTGTTCGCCGTATTCAAAATTGCCTGACTGACACACCGGATCACATCCCCGACGCCAGGCAGTTAAAAGGCCGCATTATTATTGCTGATGACCTGACTCCGGCCGACACCTTGATGCTACAGCACCAGAAAATTGCTGGCTTTGTCACCGAGTTTGGTGGCCCGCTTTCTCATACTGCCATCTTGTCCAAAAACATTGGCATCCCCGCCATTGTCGGTGCACATCAGGCGCGCCAGTTAATCAAAACGGGTGAGACGCTGATCATTGATGGCCGTCAGGGCATGCTTATCAATTCGCCGGACAAGCGCTCTCTTAAACATTACCGCGCACTGAGAAAAGAAGAGATAGCGCGAAAAGCACTGTTACACGAGCTAAAAAATGTACCCGCAGTAACCCGCGATGGTAAAGCCATTACCTTATACGGCAACATTAACCGTCCTGAAGATATTCGAGCCCTTAGAAAATTTGATGAGACTGGCGTTGGTCTTTACCGTACCGAAATGTTATTCATCGAAAAAAATGGATGGCCGGACGAAGAAACCCAGTTTAAAACTTATAAGCGCGCCTTATTCCGACTCAAGGACAAACCCTTAACTATTCGCACCATAGACCTAGGGGCAGACAAAGAAATACAGGACACCATTGATCAGGGTCCAATGGCACACAACCCGGCCATGGGTTTACGTGCTATTCGTCGCTGCATGAAGGAACCGGAATTATTTATTCCACAGCTACGTGCCATCCTTCGCGTTGCCGCCTTAGGCCCGGTGCGCATGATGATCCCCATGCTCACCAATGTCGAAGAATTGCAGCAGGTGCTTAATCTGATTGAAAAAACCAAACAACAGCTGCGCGCACAAAAAATTCGCTTCGATGAAAACCTGCAGGTCGGCGCCATGATTGAAGTGCCCGCGGCCGCGCTTTCCGCCGACGCCTTTGCCAAACAGCTCGACTTTCTCTCTATTGGTACTAACGACCTGATTCAGTACACACTGGCCCTGGATCGCATCGACGATGAGGTCAACTATCTCTACAACCCACTCAACCCGGCCGTGCTAAAACTAATCCAGATGACCATCGATGCCGGCAAACACGCACACATCCCGGTTTCGCTCTGCGGCGAGATGGCGAGTAACACCCAGTACACACGACTACTACTGGGCATGGGTCTGGAATATTTCAGTGTACAGGCCAACACCCTGCTGGAAGTGAAACACATCATTAATCACAGCAAACTGTCACGACTGCGCCCGCAAATCAAAAAGATACTCGATCATCATTCAACTATCGAAATCGAGGCCAAACTCAATCGTCTCAATCAACACGAGTCAGACAAAACCGCCAATTAACACATAAACTCCGTAGCGACATGCTACACTCATGGCACGCCTCATCGCACCCGATTCCGAGTTCTGGGCGAAGTACAAGTTGAAATAGTGATGATAGAAGCCAATCAATCAGAAAAAACCGAGAACCAGTTTCAGGCACTCAATCTGGCACTGAAGACAGGTACCATTCAGCATGCAGCACGCATGTTGAATGAATTGCACTCGGCTGAAATTGCCCATCTTCTGGAATCACTGCCGCACACTGAACGTAATCTTATCTGGGAACTGGTTGATCCGGAACGCGAAGGCGCCGTTCTGCTACATTTGGGTGAAGAAGTACGTTCAACCCTGATTGAAGACATGTCATTGCAGGATCTGATCAGCGCCACCGAAGGTCTGGATATCGATGATCTGGCCGACTTTATCCAGTCACTGCCGGATCGTGTCACCAATCTGGTACTAACCTCACTCGATGCCCAGCATCGTGATCGCCTGGAAACTGTACTCTCCTATCCCGAGGACAGCGCCGGTGGTTTAATGAACACCGACACACTGACGGTGCGTTCTGAAGTAACTCTGGATGTAGTACTACGTTATTTACGCGCTCTGGGTGAAATCCCAAAGAACACTGACAGCCTGATCGTCACCAGCCGAAACAACACATATATCGGTTTGCTACCACTTTCAACACTACTGACATCCGATACCGATCTTACCGTCGGCGATGTTATGACCCGCGAGACTGAATTTATCAAAGCCACCGTGGAAGATAACGATGTCGCCAAAGTTTTCGAAACTCACGATCTGTTATCCGCACCCGTAGTCGACAAAGAGATGAAACTGCTGGGTCGCATTACCATCGATGACGTTGTTGACGTGATTCGTGACGAAGGCGATCACAACGTACTCAGCATGGCCGGCCTGAACGAGGAAGAAGATCTATTCGCACCAGTAGTGCCCAGTGCTCGTCGTCGAGCGGTCTGGTTGGGCATTAATTTGATCACCGCCTTTATGGCTTCATGGGTGGTCTCAAACTTCGAAGGCACACTGGAAAAAGTCGTCGCCATTGCCGTGCTCATGAATGTAGTCGCCAGCATGGGCGGCATTGCCGGCACTCAAACCCTGACACTGGTCATCCGCGGCCTGGCACTAGGTCAGGTCAGCAAAAGCAATAAACGCTGGTTACTCATCAAGGAAATCGTCGTTGGTTTATTAAACGGCTTTGGCTGGGCACTGGTCATCGCTATCACTGCCGCATTCTGGTTTGATGATATTAAAATCGGCCTGGTCATTGCCGCCGCCATCATCATCAACCTGTTTATTGCCGCCTTCTCCGGCGTGGCTATCCCTTTGATTATGCGCAAAGTTAATATTGACCCCGCTATTGCCGGCAGCGTGGTACTAACTACAATAACGGATATTGTCGGTCTGGCTGCATTTTTGGGACTAGCGACTATATTCCTTATATAAATAACTAAAAATCATTTACTACGCAGGCGAATTATTATGGAAACTTCAACTATCATCACCCTGGTTGTTATTGCCGTCATTGTTTTTTATGTCATTGGCATTTTCAACACGCTGGTTAGCTTACGTAACCGCTACCAGAATGCATTCGCTCAAATTGAAGTACAACTAAAACGTCGCTACGACCTCATCCCCAATTTAATCGAAGTTGCCAAAGGCTACATGCAGCACGAAAGGGAAACATTGGAAAATGTCATCAATGCACGTAATGGTGCCGTTAGTGGTTTAGCTGCTGCTGCATCAGACCCCGGTAATGCTCACGCTATACATGAACTGGTGGATGCAGAAGGTGTGCTCAACGGCGCCATGAGCAAACTCAATATCGTCATGGAAGATTACCCTGACCTGAAAGCCAATCAAAATATGATGCAACTCAGCGAAGAGCTAACCAGCACTGAAAATAAGGTCGCTTTTGCTCGTCAGGCATTTAACGATCAGGTCATGGAATACAACACATACAAACAGTCATTCCCGCCTGTAATACTTGCTGCCACTTTTGGCCATGATCACGACGCCACTTTATTAGAGTTTGAGGATAGCGCAGAAATCCAGGCCGCACCCAAAGTCTCTTTTTAGAAATGACATTTCAGACTTGAATGAATTTTTTCAAATCGCAGGATATTGCGCGTAAAAATACCCGATATCTCGTCGTACTGTTTTTACTGGCGATTCTTTCACTGGTTGTTTTGACTAATCTTTTGGTCATTGTAATTTTCAATCACCTCAACGTTAACGTAGCCAGCCCCGAAATACTCAACAGCCGATTCGACTGGAACACCATCATCATAGTGAGTGCTGGCGTGACCAGCATCATTCTTTTTGGCAGCCTTTATAAAATGCTATCACTCTCCAGTGGTGGTGCCCGGGTTGCCGAAATGCTGGACGCCGAACTCATCGTTGAAGATAGCGGCGACCACAATAAACAAAAAATTCTCAATGTTGTCGAAGAAATGGCCATCGCCTCTGGGACACCAGTGCCACCGGTATATCTTCTGGACGAAGACGGCATCAATGCCTTTGCCGCAGGTTACAAGGCCAGCGATGCGGTCATCGGCATTACCCGTGGTGCCATCGAAAAACTCTCACGCGATCAACTGCAAGGTGTTGTTGCTCACGAGTTCAGTCATATTTTTAACGGCGATATGAGACTCAATATACGGCTGATTGGCATACTGCACGGCATCACTATTATTGGAACGATTGGTTATTATTTATTGCGATCAAGTAGCCGCTCAAGCCATCGACGATCAAAAGATAATAATGGCGGAGGTATTGTATTTTTAGGTCTGGGGCTGATGGTGATTGGTTATGCCGGTACATTTTTCGGCAACCTGATTAAATCTGCCGTTAGTCGACAGCGCGAATTTCTGGCCGATGCTTCGGCGGTTCAGTTTACCCGCAATCCCGATGGCATCGCTGGCGCACTCAAACGCATAGGCGGCAATGCTTCAGGTTCATTAATGGAAAACTCACACACAGCTGAAATCAGCCATGCACTTTTTAGTCAGGGCATCAGCAGCTACCTCGAAGGCCTGTTTGCCACTCACCCACCCTTGAACGAACGGATACAAAGAATTGACCCCTACTGGAACGGTGAGTTTGAGTATACCCCTGAGCAAGAACAAGCCGAAGTAGTGGAAGACACTGACACATCAAAACGTGAACAGGTAGCAAAATCAGCTGCTATTTTAGCCACCATCGCCGCTTCTATGGATACCGATGCCGTCACTGAACAGATCGGTCAACCCTCCATTGAACACCTGAATTATTCGCACAACCTGATCGCTAATATTCCAGATGTTTTAAAAAATGCCGCGCATGAACCCTGTGGCGCCCGTGCACTTATTTATTTCATGGTACTTGATAAGAACCCTGACCTGCGTAAACAACAGCTACATCATCTGATGGCACACGCCGACCCCGGCGCCTACCAGGAAACGGTCAAACTCAACCTCAAAATTGACACTATCGAAAGTGAATATCGCCTGCCACTTATCGACATGGCGCTGTCGAGCCTGCGCCAGCTATCAAAAAAACAATATCAGTTATTCAAAAATAACCTGGACATACTGATAAAAATGGATGAAAAGATAAATTTATTTGAATGGGTGATTCAAAAAATAGTGACTCACCATCTTGATCGTGTGTTTGAGAAAAAACAGAGAAAAATAAAAAAACACTTAAGCCTGAAAAAAACGCAAAATTCCTGTGCCACATTACTGTCATTACTCACCCATACAGGAAAACAACACGGCATTGATAAAGAGCATGCATTCAACCTTGCAAAAAAAGAACTGGGAGACTTCAATATTAAGTTACTGGAAAGAAATGCACTAAACCTGAGCATGTTAAATCAGGCACTGGACGAACTCGCACACATCATGCCACTGGAAAAACCACGCTTACTTAAAGCCTGCGCTGTCTGCATTACTGCAGACAAAATGATCACCATTACCGAGAGCGAATTGTTTCGCGCCATCGCCGACACACTGGATTGCCCTATGCCACCACTGGTGGTTTAATTAAACAAGCCACAACGAGAATAAAACATGAAAATTAAAACTTTATTTACCACTGTTATTATCGCCTGCCTTGCTTCATGCCTGATGACAGGCTCAGCTCTAGCAAAAAATGACAAGAAGAAAGATAAGCAACTACCTCCCGGATTGCAGAAAAAAGTCGATAGTGGCAAGCAGCTGCCTCCGGGCTGGAAGAAAAAATTAGCCAAAGGCGAAAAAATGGACAAAGAAGTTTATCAACAGGGTGAGATTGTCGTACCCATTAATTCCCATGGTGAAATCACCCTACGTGTTGATGACAAGGTCGTTCGTCTGTACAAGGCAACCAGAGAAATTATAGAAGTTCTTAAATAGAATAGAAAATAAAAAAGCAGCTAACCAATATTTCTGGCCACACAACGGTTGCGGCCAGAATTTTTAGCCTTATACAACATTTCATCAGCAGCTTTCATGAACTCGGTAATACTCCATGAGTCATCCGTCAATTCGGCTACACCCAAACTCACCGTCACCCTGAAACGTTGAGATTCATATTTAAAGGAATAAGCTTCGGTTTCCCTGCGAATACGTTCAGCCGTTTTCATAGCGCCATTAATCGCAGTAGAAGGCAACAGGATTGCAAACTCCTCACCACCAATTCTCGCCACAGTATCAATATCACGAACTGCACTTTGACAAATTTTAGCCAATGATCGCAAAACATAATCTCCTGCTATATGTCCGTAGGTATCATTCACTTTTTTAAAAAAATCAATATCCAGGATAAGAACAGAAAGTGGTCGTTGATAACGGTGCCAGGTATTAATTTGTTTAACCAGTTCAGATGTAAAATAGTGACGATTATATAAACCCGTTAATTGATCCGTCGTTGCCAGTGGCTCTAATTTTGCCAGCATTTTCAAATGAAAACTTGAAACGATGGCGGTAGACCAAATGGCGAACCATGCCAAAGCACGATTAATCAATACCACATCGTTATCAGTAATGCCTGCTGGCGAAAGATAATAGCCAACAACCGTAAGCACACTACCGATTATCGCCAAAACCAGAATAAATCGAGGCTTCTGGGCAATTAAACCTACCAATACCAGGGCCACATAGGGAACGCCAGCAGCAATTCCCAGTGGTGAAAAAACATCAAAGAACAACACCACAATACAAAGCAGCAGACTCAATAAAACAACCAATTGTTCACGTGTACCGACTTGCAAGCTCAATCCCTTCCTCTGTTTTTAGTGCCATACATAACTTATAGCGCATTTTTAAGGCTTATCGCTATAATAATGATCGTTGTTATTACGTTAATTCTATGGGGTTTCTGCCTCTACTTTAAGCACTTCTTCAGTCATACGATACACGCTATCAGGATTTAGTGATAATGAAGAGATACCATTCTCGACTAACCATCGCGTGATTTCTGGATAATCAGATGGTGCCTGCCCGCAAATACCGACATATTTATTTTCTTCATGGCAGGCATCAATCGCCATCTTCATCAATATCCTGACCGCCTCATCACGTTCATCAACACCCTCTATCAAGCCAGAGTCTCGATCAATACCTAGCGTCAATTGGGTTAAATCATTAGAACCGATTGAGAAGCCATCGAAAGAGGCAAGAAACTGTTTTGCCAATAAGGCATTAGC
>JAGLQT010000117.1 GCA_023136715.1 Gammaproteobacteria bacterium
AGGGTTTTATAATTGCAGTAATTAACTTCATAGTTTGTTACTCCTGAAAGATGGCTCACCCAGCAGGGTGAGCCAGTTCTAAATAACGATTAAATAATCGATTAACGACCCTTACAGATCAAAAGATTTGCTAATTGAAAAGACGAGTGCAGTACCATCAGTCACGATATTTTTAACATCGTCATCTGGGTCACCATTAACAAAAGACACGCCTGCTTCAGCACCACCAATATCAGTACTAAGACCTACTTCAAGATAAGCACCTGCATAATCACTACCCCATGAACCATAAGTCACAGATAATGGACCAGCACCATATGAAACTGCAGCAAAGATGTAATCCTCATCAGTACCACCAGGCACTTCATGAGAACCTGAAGCAACATCAAGAGCAAAACCACCGTAACTAGCACCCAAATTTACTTCGTCATATGAGGTATCAAAATCACCGGTATAACCATAATGTGTATAACCAATGCTATAACCGATATCACCAACTTCACCGGCATAACTTGCATAGGTATCGATTTCTATACCTTGGGGAGGAACAGTGCCATCACTTTGGCCTTCAACATCAGCAGCCCAAATACCAACAGATAAACCACTCTTATGTTCATAATCAACACCACCATTTGCCGAAGCACTAGCAGTCTGCTGTACTCCACGGAAATAGTAATCACTAACAACACCTGCATTTGCTGAAAGGCCTTCAACTTCAGCCATAGCAACACCACTTGATAATGTACCTGCAACCACAGCACTCAAAATTAAAGTTTTTTTCATCATTATTACGACTCCTATAAATTATCTTTAAAAAAATTAATTGAATTTCTCTCAACTATGTCGATAACAATGCAGGCAGCGTGCCAGAAATTATTTTTCTTTATATAACATGAACTTATAGTATTTTATTTAATAATCCGCATATCCAATTAAAGCGCTATGCACCAAAGCGGTGCTTATAAATCGCTAATGCTTTATTTCTGTGCACCGTTTTGGCGTAAAATGAAATCAATCTTTACAGGCAGATAATTATGGAAAACAAAAACACTTTCGATGATCTAGCAAAAAAAATTACCGGCTTACTTCCAGGAAATATTCAGCAAGTCCAACAGGATCTTGAAGCCAATATCAAAGCTTTATTACAAAGCTCGCTGTCAAAAATGAACCTGGTGGCCCGGGAAGAGTTCGACGTTCAATCCGCACTGCTGGCTCGCACCCGTGAAAAACTGGATCAGCTGGAAAAGCAATTAGCCGAGCTTGAGAGCGCCAAATAGGCGCTTTCATCTGCCCATGGTTTTACCTACAATGAGTGTCTCTATAGAAGTTTGGAAAGGATGCCATGCAACTCGCTACCGTTTACACTCGCGCACTGGTCGGAATTCAGGCGCCAGAAGTTACCGTTGAAGTTCATATTTCAAATGGACTGCCCGCGCTTTCCATTGTTGGCCTGCCTGAAGCAGCGGTAAGGGAAAGCAAAGATCGCGTCCGCGCCGCCATCATCAACTCGCACTTTGAATTTCCAACACGCAGGATTACCGTTAACCTGGCTCCTGCTGATTTGCCCAAAGATGGCGGGCGATACGATTTACCGATTGCACTGGGCATACTGGCTGCTTCCGGCCAGATCGATGACAAACTACTCAGCTCTCACGAATTTCACGGTGAACTAGCGCTTTCTGGCCAACTGCGCCCTGTGCATGGCAGTCTGCCTTCGGCACTGGCCGCCAACGCCGGCAATCGAACACTGGTGCTACCTGCAGAAAGCGCCATTGAGGCCGCACTGGTTGAAAAGGCCGATGTTAAATCAGCAAAAGATTTACTCAGCATTTGCCAGTACCTTCGTCAGCAGGGTGAGCTTGATCAGCCCGACATTCAGAACATTGAAACCGAATTGTTAGATGTCGCCGATATGGCCGACATTCGTGGCCAGCACCATGCTCGCCGTGCACTCGAAATCGCCGCCGCAGGTCGCCATAATCTGATTATGGTCGGGCCTCCCGGCACCGGAAAATCCATGCTGGCCTCACGCCTGCCCGGCATTCTTCCGCCGCTGAGTGATGAGCATGCACTGGAAAGCGCCTCGGTGCAGTCCATCAGTCACCAGGGATTCAATATCCGTAACTGGAAACAACGTCCCTTCCGCAGCCCGCATCACACCGCTTCTGGTATTGCTCTGGTTGGTGGCGGCTCCAACCCTTCTCCGGGAGAAATATCACTCGCCCATCACGGCGTACTTTTTCTGGATGAGCTGACCGAATTTGACCGACACGTTCTCGATGTCCTACGTGAACCACTGGAAACCGGCACTATCATCATCTCACGCGCTGCCAGACAGGCAGAGTTTCCCGCACGGTTTCAACTGGTCGCCGCCATGAACCCCTGCCCGCAGGGTTACAGTTGCGATGGCAAGTCCTTGTGCCAGTGCACCATCGAACAGCAGAAACGCCATCGTAGTAGTATTTCTGCCCCCCTGCTCGACCGCATCGATATTCATATCGAAGTACCCCGCCTTGATAAATCTGCACTCGATAGTAACGCCCCCAGAGGCGAAAGCAGCGCCCAGATACGCAAACGCGTCAATCAGGCTCACCAGCGACAAATGCAACGAAGCGGCAAGAGCAACACCGAACTCAGCAACAAAGAAGTCGAAGCCTTCTGCCAACTGGGCGAAAAAGAAAAACAAATACTCAATCAGGCCATGGACAAACTCAGGCTCTCCGCCCGTGCCTATCACCGCATACTAAAACTGGCACGCACCATCGCAGATATTTCCGCAAGCAAACACATCGAAATGCCACATCTGGCAGAAGCCATCACCTACCGCAGCGTTAATCGTTTTCTAGAATAAACAGCCATACAAGCCAGAATAAGCCTGATAAACTACGCCCCACGATCTGCGCCCGTAGCTCAGCTGGATAGAGTATTGGCCTCCGAAGCCAAAGGTCGGTGGTTCAAATCCACTCGGGCGCGCCAATAAACAAAAGCTGCTTCATGCAGCTTTTTTTATTTATGCGAAGTAGTAAAAGGGGTCGGTAACAAATGGAAATCATTATCGCAATGGTACACTTTCAGCTTGAATGCAGCCAAACCATAACAATTTACACTGAAGGCGTCTTTGGTACCTCGACTCCACTATGAAAGATATATATCTAGCATCCTTTCTAAAAAAGCATACAAGATCAGATCAATACTGATTCCAAACACACTAGAACTGGCAATAAATTATAAAGCTGAAGATATACTGAAAAACATTGACGCCAATTTGACAAGTAATTGCTTCGAATTGAAAACACCGGGAAAATGCCTGCAAGAAAATAAGCTGTCTAAGCAATCGACCTTAATTTATAAAAAATACAACGTGAGCTATATTTAGATACAAGCACCTGTGACGGGTTACGTAATAACACTTAGAGATTCACAAAATTAACTTCTAACCTAAACAATATTTCCCACGTCCGCTCACGCTCATCGCTTACCAGCGTTCTTGGCCAGTTATATGCAGGTGCTATCTCGTAAAAAAGCCATTTACGATAAAAGTTTTTTCGAAAGCGGACACCCAGGCGTGAATTTGTTACATATGTTGTAGGCGCGGTAACTCTTGACATGCTGCTCTCATAAGAAAGCGCACTTTTATCGGTTAAACGTTGATACAGTACCAGGCTATGTTGCCACTGTTCACCGTCAAAACTTTCCGAATGTTCTACCGAATTACTCTGGCGCAATAAAAAATTCTCGTACAGTTTTTTCTCAAAGTCTAATCTTGATGTGTTGCCATCCGCATTGTCGCGTCTATACCATTCCTGCGTAAATCGAGTTGAGAATGAATCACTAACCGGATACTGGTATCGATAACGAAAGAGAATACTTGGTGAAAGCTTTACCCTAACACTAAAGTTCGCTCTTTCTGATTCGGTTATTTCATATAGTAAACCAAGATCTGCCTTAGTCTCTTCTTTATCACCGGGAATAACATCGCGTAAGCTTTCTTCTTCCTCGCCTTCAAAAACAATATGGAGTTTTTTTTTGGTTCTTGGCAATTTAAAACTGGCACTTATATTAGACAAATATGCCCAGGTACCACCCTTCGTCAAAACATAGTCATTCTGCCAGCGCACGTGAGTACCCGCACGGACTTCTTCATCAATGCGGTCATCCGAAAAAAACGAATCAAACCAGACTGATGGCTCACAGAACTCAACGCTCAAAAATCTGTGAACTTCATCAAACCACTCCACTCCTTCTCCCTTCATTTGTTCGCAAACGTCAATCGATTTTTCTTCCTTGACTAACTTTTTTTCTATCTCTTCAGACGATACATCTTTAAGACTCACAGCAAGCATCATCACAATGAGAAATACATGGGTGGCTTTTTTAACGATTAATTGCAACATTTAATCTTTTATAATTTAACTTAAACAAAAACCTGCTTGAAGCAGGTTTTTGTTTTTGCTAAAAGCTCCATTACCATCATGATTAACGTATTTTAATCACTCCAGGCTTATCCTTTTTAAAATCAGGCATGGCCATGCCTGCTGACGCATTTATATAAGTAGGATCAGTTACTACATAGCGCTTTCCATTGTACATGACGGCATCTCCAGCTACCTTTCCTTTAAAATGGACAGCGGTCGCAACATGCCCAGGATAATCCAGACCCACTACATCCATTCCTAACAAACTATGCACTAGCCATGCAAAAAGGATGGAGCGATCTTCACAATCAGAATAAGGGTAAAATATCGTTTCTTCAGGGAACAGATAATTTTCTTTACCAAATTGCCCTTCATCCGTTTTATAACGCAAAGAAGTTTGCACAAACCTTAACAAAAAGTTGACTGCTTTTTGCTCATCCATACCTTTCATGTGATCACTGAGCTGCTTTTGCAGAGAGTTCGAAGCGACTGTACTCACTTTGCCTTTAAAATACCACTCTAAATCAAGTTGTGGATAAGTCTCCATAAATCGAATGCGTTCATTATCATAGACAGCTCTTATTTCATAATGCTTGCCTTCAAAATCAAAGGCTAAATTTCTACGTGCAGCATTACCATTTACCAGCGCTTCATTATTGAGCTGCATATTCAGGGCTTTAATTGCATCTGGATAATTACCATCATAGGTATAAACCTGGCCTAGCTTCTGGCCTTTACCATCGAAACGCACCGCATAGTATCGGACTTTATCAAAGGTAAAATAGGGAACGGCATACAACGCCTGCTGTGATGGTACAAGCAGGTACACCTGATTATCATTGTAGGCAATACGTGACTGGTAGCCCGCCTTGGCAAGAACAAACCAGGTAAACAATGATTGACCGCTCTCTGATGCTGGATAGAGTTTTCTGGAAATATCATGAACTAATAAAGCATATGCCCAGTCATTGAGCTGTAATACTTTAGCCCTTTCATTCACCTGATCAATCAAATCATCATAATCAGCCAGACTCAATGCAGACCAGAAGCCACTAACCGATTTTTCGTTAATACGCTGATTTAACGCATGTTTTAATTTGGGGTCGTAATAAAAAGTATAGTGGCCGCCTAAATAGCTAATCACTATTTTTCTACCCTTGCGCACCAGCTTGGGCTCAGGCGGTATAACTGGCTTAATAACCGGCAGAGGAGTAACCGGTTTTAATACCACGGGTTCAGGCTTATCTTCTGGGACTGGTGGCAGCTTAACAACTGGCTCTGGCTTAGACGCATCTTTAACCAACGGCGTTGGCTCTGGCGTCGGTGGCTTTACTGGTTCTGGTCTGGCAACGGGCATAACCACCGGCTTAGGCACAGGGTCAAGCTCAATACCCTTCAATAAAGCCATCTCTTTCCATTGTTTTTTTAGAAACGAGGTGAATTCCTTATCTCTTTTATCTTTGTATTGCTGAAATGAATCCTGGGTTTGCTGCTTCCATTTTGAAAAATCATCATTAGCATATGATGGCTGATTCAAGCTCGCCATCACTACCACAGCACTCAAAATACCCAAATTTTTACTCAGACTGTACATTTTTGACCCCTTAAATAAAAAAACCGGCGCCCGAATCAAATCAGGCGCCGGCTTCCATTAACAATCATCTTCGAATAAATTCGAGGTTTATTGTCTACCTGCAGCAATTGCAGCTGCCAGCTCATCCTGTCCTTTTTGGGCTTTAAACTGCTGCCACAGAGCTTTATCATTGTTCATGCTAGTACGCACAACTTCCTCAGTTGCTTTCGCAGCAGTGGCATCATCCATACCAATTAACACATACACTACACCATTTGGGCTAGTAATTGATTTATAACGTTTTGTCCCAGTCAATGTCTGGTCAGTAATCTGCTTGGTTACTGATGTATTCACTTTATCAACCGTTTCACTAGCTGCGGCGCCTGTTGTTTCAGCATACTGCTTAACCATATTCTGCACGTGTACTTTCATTGCCTGAGCCATTTGAACACGCCCGTCGGTAGCTGCCATATTTTTCTGGAATGAAATACCTGCACCCGTTTTCTCTGCTGAACCAACGGCAGAAACTTCAACACCCTCTACAGGTTCATCACACACCCAGCCTGGAGCAAGAACTGTTGGTGCATCTGGAAACGCACATTCCAGTGCTACTGGCTTCACTTCTTCAGGGCTACAAGCCGTCAGTAATACAGATAATGCAACGCCACTTACGGCAAATAGGCTATTTTTAACTTTCATTGTTTTAATCTCCAATTATTTGATCAGTCGTAATTATTATTGATGCTAAACATAACCGAGATAAAGCCGGTATGCAATTGCTAAACATCAAAATTATGGCTGAATCTTACAGGCTAGTCTAATGTGCACTCTGTTAAGCAGCTCACAAAAAAACAATCCGACTCATAGATTTCGTTGTTATAATCCTGACATCTAACAAAACAACAACCTACAATATAAGAAAAGAGAGAAGCATATGTACAAAATACTGCCCTTGATCCTGACCTTTTTGATTACTGCCTGCGGCTCCGAGCCTGTAAAACCTGCCAAGCCAGACTGGATAAACAATCCCGTGCAAGGCGCAGTAGGATCTTCGACCACGCATGTTAGAGGGCGACATTATCAGGAAGATTTGGCCATTTCACGCGCTCGGGAGAAACTGGCAGCACAGCTGGGTATCGAAATATCCATGATACAAACAATCAAGGAACGCGTGGTTAATGACAAGGCCTATGTCACATCTGATAAAAAAATCGATCAGGCTATTAAAAACAAGGAGGTCAAAGCCCATGTGCGTGCGACCTGGCACGATACACAGCGCGATGAACTCTGGGTATGGGTTTACCCCATCTAAGAAAGAGAGAATCATATGTACAAAATACTGCCCTTTATCCTGACTTTTCTGATCACAGCCTGTGGCAGCGAACCCGTAAAACCACTGGTCAAACCTGACTGGATAAGCAACCCTGAGCAAGGCGCAGTGGGATCTTCAACCACGCATGTTAGAGGACGACATTATCAAGAAGATTTAGCCATTTCACGCGCTCGGGAGAAACTGGCAGCACAGCTGGGTATCGAAATATCCATGATACAAACTATCAAGGAACGAGTGGTTAACGACAAGGCCTATGTCACATCTGATAAGAAAATCGATCAGGCCATTAAAAACAAGGAGGTCAAAGCCCATGTACGTGCAACCTGGCACGATACACAGCGCGATGAACTCTGGGTATGGGTTTACCCCATCAAATAATTAATCTGATCCGCCGCAGCAGCTATTTTTTAGCTGCTGCTTCTTTTTTAATCAGATGATCCACAATTCTTAGCATATTCTCATAACTGCCAGCACTTGTACCCGAAACCAGGTACTTGCCATTGACAACCATCGCTGGCACACCCTTAATTGCATAACCTTTCACTTTTTTAATCGCTTTACGCAATAAGCCATCGATTGAGAAAGAACTGTAGGCCGCCTTAAAATCTGCTTCATTCACACCTTTAGAAACTAAAAAATCGACCATCGCAGATTCACTATATAAATCAGCTTTGTCTTTATGCATAGCATCAAATATAACTGCGTGATATTTCTCATCTAAGCCCATAGCCTGTAGCGCGTAATAAGCACGTGCATGCACTTTCCATTCGGGTCTAAACACGGCAGGTACACGAACGAATTCAACATTGGCAGGTTTTGTTTCCAGCCACTTTTCCAATATGGGATCAAACTTGTAACAATGCGGGCAACCGTACCAGAAGAATTCCAGCACTTCGATTTTATCCGCTGATTCTGTCGCTTGATCCGCAACACGAAAATACTCAACACCCTCTTTATATTCCTCGGCCTGAGCACATCCCATCGATAAAAACAGGAACAAACTAAAGTAAGCTAATTTTTTTAACATCTGCTATCACTCCATACGTGAAGATTTTATTTATATTTTTTCTAGGGAACCAGGCTATCAATATTAACTGTCACTTCATCAGTTGAGGTGACATCGGCGACTGTGACCTGGCCAATATAGTCACCACTTTGTGCAATCGCCGCACCGGTTCTGGTCACACGAGCCGACACTACTACCTGCTTGAAGGCACTTATATTCATACCTTCCATCATTGCCATACTGTCATCCAGCACTACAGTTGCTGGCAAATCTGCCAGCGTCAGGCGTTGCGCTGCCAATGGCATTTTCGGGCCGGTTAAGGCTTTCGCATAAACAAACACAATATCAGCATCGGTAAAGTTTTGTCGCGCATCTGCACTGACATCGACCTTAACCTTAATACTAGCCAGGTTAGCGAGAGGTTCTGCTTTAACGGGTGGTAATAACTCATCCATGCTAGCCACTGACTCACCCGCAGCGATCAACTGCTCACGCGCCTGGCTGATATAAAAACGCAGAGAACGATCAATTTCCGCATCTTGTTCAGCCACCGAAGACAGTTGCGATAAATATTTGATGCTTTCTCGATAATTAGCAAATTGAAACTCGGCCACGCCAGAAAACCATAATGCATTGACATTATCCGGCGCCAAAGCTAGTGCTTTTAGAGCTAAATCGTGCGCTTGTTCATTAAATTTCTGGTCGTTCATCAAAGCTATGACTTCAGCATGCTCCAGCATCACCTGTGGATTTTGCTCCAGCTCACTCGCTGCGGCAAACGCATTGGCAGCTTCACCATAACGGCCTAAATGCTTATAAGACCGTCCAAGCATGACCCAATCTTTTAGCTCACCTTTATTCTCTTGCAGATATTGCTCCAGCTTCGCCACCATCTCTTCCACAGATGGCATGGTCTTCTCTGCTGCCGTCGCAGTCGCTGCAGCTTCCTGCTCTGCATCAGCATGCATGCCCAGCTGCATATAAACCAGCAAACTCAGTGTTGGTATAAACACAGCAATAGCCAACGCCAATGCTGGATGCTTTTTCGCTTCTGCAGTGTAATGCAATGCCGCCGTCTCCTTGTTCTCTATCGGCGCATCAATTAACAACTCCCTATCAAGTTCCTGCCTGGCGATTTTATAAGCCGCCTGATCGATGCGATCTTCCTGCAAATCAATATTCAGCTCGTTTAATTTTTCTTCATGCAACTGGATGTTGCTGGTTTTATAAGCCAGTGATTTACTTTGACGAATCCTGAGCAATGGAAATATTGTGATAACAATCGCCACCAACAATAACGATAGCATTGCGCCCCAAAAAGAAACATTCATGATCCAGAACCACCTTTCATATCACCATTCTCACTGCTGTTATTTTGATCAGGAAGGTTTAATTCCAGCTGTAAATCTTTTAATCGTTCGGCTTCTTCTGCCGACAACTCGCCGGAATCTTTTACTGAATTTTGCTGCAAAATAAAACGTCGCACATAAAATAGTGCAATTAAAAAAATCATGGCAGGCCCGAACCACAGCAACCAGGTCATCGGATTAAACGGTGGCTCATACAAAACATAATCACCGTAACGATCAACCATAAACTCCTTGATCTGCTCTTCGTTTTTTCCGGCCAGCAACATGCCATGTATTTCTGTGCGTAAATCCTTGGCCAAATCCGCATTGGAATCAGCAATCGACTGATTTTGACAAACCAGGCAACGCAACTCATCACTCAGTTTTCGAAATGTTTTTTCCTGAGCCTCAGATTCGAACTCAAAAGTATCCATGGGTGCGGCCCATGCACCGACATAAAAAAACATGGCTACTATGACAAATAAAGTCTTCATAAGTTATTGCCTGGAATTTCCTTAATTGCCGCCATCAAATCATCAAAATTCTGCTGATCTGAAACCGGACCAATCACCTTGTGTCGAATAACGCCCTGCTGATCAATCAAAAAAGTTTCTGGCGCGCCATATACGCCCCAGTCAATGGCAGCACGCCCATCTTCATCAGCAACCACTACCTGGTAGGGATTACCCAGTTGCGCTAGCCACTGCTGCGCATCCGGCTTTTTATCCTTATAGTTAAAACCAACTATATTCATACCAGATTTTGCCAGCTGCTTAACCACTTCATGCTCCTGACGGCAGGCGTAACACCAGCTCGCCCAAACATTGAGCAAAGTGATTTGTCCTTTTAAATCTTCACTGCTGAACGTACCTTCTTTATTGAGCAGAGGCAATTCAAACGCAGGCGCGGGTTTTCCAATCAGCGGCGAAGGCACAAGGCGCGGATTCAGGGTTAAGCCAACACCCAATAGCACAACCAGTAGTCCAAAAATAATCAGCGGCATAAAACGCTGCAACATAGTTTTGTTTTGTTTTATCTCTGTCATCTCTTTATCCAATACTTATGAGCGCTTCTGCCGGTAACGTCTGTCACTAACAGCTAACACTCCACCCGCTGTCATCAACAAACAACCCAGCCAGATCCAGCCTATCATCGGCTTGTAATACAGGCGTAAGCTCCAGGCATCACTGCCCAGTGACTCACCCATGGCCGCGTAGATATCACGGAACAAGCCTGCATCCACTGCTGCTTCAGTCATTGGCATAGGATTAGACTGTCCAGTATAAGCACGTTTCTCTGGATACAAATCTGCAATCTTTTCACCCTGCTTACTCACTTCCAGATGACCTTGTTCGGCTTTATAGTTCTCGCCTATTATATTTTCGACACCGATAAATTTAAATTCATAACCAGACAATGCATAGCTTGAACCAAACTCTAACCTGACATCCTTCTCCTGACTGTAAGTCATCACCGTGGTCACGCCGATAACAAACACGGCCATACCCAGATGCGCCAAAATCATGCCACTAAAGGCCAATGGCAAACGCGAACTGGTTTTTATTCTATGATACAGGCTTTGCAAAGTGGTAATCGCAATCCACAAGCCGCCAGCCAGGCCAAAACCTGTGGCAAGATTTATCACGCCATCAATCACAAATGGCAACATGATGCCCAGCGAAACTGAAACCGCAAAAATAATCGACAACTTTTTTGTTAATCGTTGCGCACTATCATTCTTCCAGCGCATCACCGGGCCAATACCCAGTAAAACAATCAATGGCATAGAAATGAGGGCAAACATAGTATCGAAATAAGGACGACCTACTGATATTTTACCAATACCCAAAGCATCAACCACCAGCGGGTACATGGTACCGACAAACACGGCTGCCGTCGCCGTCAGCAAAATAATATTATTCAATAATAAAGCTGTCTCTCTGGAAAACCAGGTGAACTTTCCAGTTGAAGTCACAGTGCCTGAACGCCAGGCATAGAGCCCAAGCGAACCACCCACGGCGACACACAGGAAGATAAGAATAAATACACCACGTGATGGATCTGTAGCAAATGCATGTACCGACACCAGCACACCTGAGCGCACAATAAAGGTGCCCAGCAAACTCATGGAGAAGGCCAGAATTGCCAGCAATACCGTCCAGCTTTTAAACACGCCACGTTTTTCTGTACTGGCCAGCGAATGAATCAGAGCGGTGCCGACCAGCCAGGGCATGAACGATGCGTTTTCAACGGGATCCCAAAACCACCAACCACCCCAGCCTAATTCGTTATATGCCCACCAACTACCTAGCGCAATACCAAAAGTTAAAAAACTCCAGGCCACGGTAGTCCATGGTCTAGACCAACGCGCCCAGGTTGCGTCCAGCTTGCCGCCTAACAAAGCCGCTACAGCAAAAGCAAAAGCCACGGAAAAACCAACGTAACCCATGTACAGCATCGGTGGATGTAAAGCCAATCCGGGGTCCTGCAACAACGGGTTTAAAGGGTTACCATCTGAAGGCGTGGGGAAAAGTCGTTCAAACGGACTGGACGTCCATAACAGGAAGGCATAAAAACCAACACTAATCATGCCCATCACCGACAAAACTCGTGCCATCAATATATCCGGTAAGCCTCGACTATAAACGGCTACCGCGGTTGTCCATAGCGCCAGGATTAATGTCCACAAAAGCATGGAGCCTTCATGCGAACCCCAGACGCCAGATATACGATACATCAACGGCTGCACAAGATTGGAATGCTGGGCAACGTACTGCACAGAAAAATCATGCACTATAAATGAGTACGTCAAGGCGGCATAAGAAATACCAACAAACAGTAACTGCGCCCAGGTTGCTGGCCTGGCCAGGGCGATCAAGGTCGCATCATTTCGCACAGCACCAACCAGCGGCACCACGCTTTGTACAATGGCTATAGCAAACGCAATAATCAGAGCGAACAAACCAATTTCAGGAATCATTTTTGCTGCTCCGCCGCCTCTAGTGCATCAGCCACCTCAGGCGGCATATAATTTTCATCATGTTTAGCCAGCACTTCAGTGGCAACAAAAACTTTTTTATCGTTTAGTGCACCCATGGCAACAATGCCCTGACCTTCACGGAACAAATCTGGCAGGATGCCGCTGTATTCTACTGACACCTGCTCCGCGCCATCTGTTAAATCAAATTTTACTAACAAGCTGTCTGACGCACGCACAACCGTACCTTCAATTACCAAACCACCAACTCGAATATTTCGACTATCGGGTGCTTCGCCGTTTTTAATTTGTGTTGGACTATAAAAATACAACATGTTTTCTTCAAAGGCGGTTAAGGCCAGAACGGTCGCCAGTGACACACCCAGCAATACCATGATTACCAACAACTTTCTTTTACTGC